>JANPGD010000024.1:0-7331 GCA_031423845.1 Hyphomicrobiales bacterium
AGGCGCCATCACACAGACCTTTGAAGCCCTTGATGGTATCGGCCAATGGCACCAACTTGCCAGGCGAACCGGTGAACACTTCAGCCACGAAGAACGGCTGGCTCATAAAGCGCTCAATCTTGCGGGCGCGGGCCACGGCGATTTTGTCGTCTTCGGAAAGCTCGTCCATGCCCAAAATAGCAATGATGTCTTGCAGGGCCTTATAGCGTTGCAGAACTTGCTGAACGCGTCTGGCAGTCTGGTAATGTTCATCACCAATAATGCGGGCATCCATCATGCGCGATGTAGAATCCAGTGGATCAACCGCTGGATAAATACCCTTTTCTGCAATCGAACGCGACAGCGTTGTGGTGGCATCCAAATGCGCGAAAGATGTAGCAGGTGCAGGATCGGTCAAATCGTCGGCTGGCACATAAATGGCCTGTACTGAGGTGATCGAACCTTTTTGCGTTGTGGTAATGCGCTCCTGCATGGTGCCCATGTCGGTGGCCAAAGTTGGCTGATAACCCACGGCTGATGGAATGCGGCCCAACAAAGCAGACACTTCGGAACCCGCTTGTGTGAAGCGGAAAATGTTATCAACGAAGAACAACACGTCTTGACCTTCGTCGCGGAAATGTTCAGCCACTGTGAGGCCGGACAAAGCAACACGCGCACGCGCACCTGGAGGCTCATTCATTTGGCCGTATACGAGGGCTGCCTTGGAGCCTTCGCCGCCGCCCTTCTTGTTCACGCCGGATTCAATCATTTCATGATAAAGATCGTTGCCTTCACGGGTGCGCTCACCAACACCTGCGAACACCGAATAACCACCGTGGGCCTTGGCCACGTTGTTGATGAGTTCCATAATCAAAACTGTTTTGCCAACGCCAGCGCCGCCGAACAAGCCAATCTTGCCGCCCTTTGCGTAAGGCGCGAGAAGATCCACAACCTTAATGCCGGTCACCAGAATTTCAGCTTCGGTGGATTGCTCAACAAACAATGGCGCATCTTGATGGATGGCGCGGGTGAGCTTGGTTTTCATCGGGCCTGCTTCATCCACAGGTTCGCCGATCACGTTCATAATGCGGCCCAAAGTTTCAGGACCAACCGGCATCATAATCGGCGTGCCCGTGTCATAGACTTCTTGACCGCGAACCAGACCTTCAGACGAGTCCATAGCGATGGTGCGAACTGTCTTCTCACCAAGATGCTGGGCCACTTCAAGAACAAGGCGGTTACCATTGTTGGTGGTTTCCAGAGCATTCAAAATTTGTGGCAGATCGCCATCAAACTGAACGTCGATCACAGCGCCCGTTACGGCAGTGATGCGGCCAACGAGGCCGGAAGATTTTGCGACAGCTTTTTTCGCCATGATGCGGTTCCTTCTAATATCTTACAGCGCTTCTGCGCCGGAAATAATTTCGATGAGTTCTTTAGTAATCTGAGCTTGGCGCTGGCGGTTATATTTAATCGACAGCTTATTGATAATGTCACCAGCATTACGTGTGGCGTTATCCATAGCACTCATGCGGGCACCTTGTTCGGAGGCAGCGTTTTCGAGCAATGCACGGAACACTTGTGTGGAAATATTGCGTGGCAAAAGATCGCCCAGAATTTCGCCTTCATCAGGCTCAGCTTCATAAACCGCACCAGCCAAATCTGCAGCAACAGCACCACCGGAAACGGCAGCAGGAATAAGTTGCAGCGCAGTTGGCTTTTGCGAAATCACCGATTTGAATTCAGCAAAGAACAATGTGCACACATCAAATGCGCCTTCGCCAAACATGCGGATAATTGCAGCGCCAACACCGGTGGCATTGTCATAACGCACAGCTTTTTGGCCACGGAAATCCACCGCGTCCACGATGTATTTGCCGTAGACACGCTTCAGCGCGTCATTGCCTTTTTTGCCAACTGTAAACATCTTCACAGTTTTTCCTTGAGCTAAAAGCTTTTCAGCATGTTCGCGGGCAAGGCGGGTGATTGACGAATTGAAACCGCCGCACAGGCCGCGCTCTGCTGTGCAAACAACCAGCAGATGAACTTGATCTTTTCCAGTTCCAGCCAACAACAATGGCGCACCCGATTGACCAGCCACAGCGCCCGCCAAATTCGCCAGCACCACAGCCATCCGTTCAGAGTAGGGACGCGCCGCAACCGCAGCTTCTTGCGCCCGGCGCAATTTAGCAGCGGCCACCATTTGCATGGCCTTGGTAATCTTGCGGGTCGCCTTAACCGAGGCGATACGGTTGCGAAGATCTTTAAGTGAAGCCATTATGCTCTCTTATGCAAAAGCTTTTGCGAAGGCATCAACCGCAGCTTTAAGCTTTGGCATCATCACATCGGAAATGGCTTTTTCAGTGCGGATCGCATCCATGATGTCCATGTGCTTGTCTTTGAAAGTGGCAAGCAAACCATCTTCGAAGTCGCGCACGCGGTTCACGGGGATCGCATCGAGATAACCATTCACGCCAGCGTAAATCGCTACAACTTGTTCTTCGGTTTTGAGCGGCGAGAACTGAGGTTGCTTCAGCAACTCAGTGAGACGTGCACCACGGTTCAACAATTTTTGTGTAGATGCATCCAAATCAGAACCGAACTGGGCAAAGGCCGCCATTTCGCGGTATTGTGCAAGCTCACCCTTAATCTTACCAGCAACCTGTTTCATCGCTTTAATCTGAGCAGCCGAGCCCACGCGCGAAACCGAAAGGCCAACGTTCACCGCAGGGCGAATGCCTTGATAGAACAAATCGGTTTCCAAGAAAATCTGACCATCGGTGATCGAAATCACGTTGGTTGGAATATAAGCCGATACGTCATTGGCCTGAGTTTCAATAACGGGAAGTGCTGTCAAAGAACCTGCACCCAGTGAATCATTCAACTTGGCAGAACGTTCAAGCAAACGTGAGTGGAGATAAAACACGTCGCCAGGATAAGCTTCGCGACCTGGAGGGCGACGGAGCAAAAGAGACATTTGGCGGTAAGCCACAGCTTGCTTGGACAAATCGTCGTAAGCAATCAGTGCATGCATGCCATTGTCGCGGAAATATTCACCCATGGTGCAGCCTGTGAAAGGTGCAAGATATTGCATAGGAGCGGACTCAGAAGCCGTTGCCGCAACCACGATGGAATATTCCATAGCGCCTGCATCTTCCAAAATCTTCACGAACTGAGCCACAGTCGAGCGCTTCTGGCCGCAAGCCACATAAACGCAATAAAGTTTTTCTTTATCAGGGCCGTTCACGTGAATGGATTTCTGATTGAGAATAGCGTCGAGAATAATCGCAGTCTTACCTGTCTGACGATCGCCAATGATCAATTCGCGTTGACCACGGCCAACCGGAATGAGAGCATCAACGGCCTTGAGGCCAGTTGACATGGGCTCATGCACGGATTTGCGCGGAATAATGCCGGGCGCTTTCACGTCCACACGTGAACGCAGCTTGGTCTTGATTGGGCCTTTGCCATCAATTGGATTGCCAAGCGCATCAACCACGCGGCCAAGAAGTTCAGGACCGATTGGAACTTCCACGATGGCGCCGGTGCGCTTAACAGTGTCGCCTTCTTTAATGTCACGGTCATTACCGAAAATAACCACACCAACGTTATCGGTTTCCAAGTTGAGCGCCATGCCGCGAATGCCGCCGGGGAATTCAACCATTTCGCCAGCCTGGACATTGTCGAGGCCATAAACGCGGGCAATACCGTCGCCTACGGACAGAACCTGACCAATCTCAGCCACTTCAGCATCCTTGCCGAAATCCTTGATTTGTTTTTTGAGAATTGTCGAAATTTCTGCGGCGCGAATATCCATCAGCCGGTTCCCTTCATAGCAACTTTGAGATTTTGGAGTTTGGTTTTCAGTGAGTCGTCAATCATCGTGGTGCCCACTTTAACAATGAGGCCACCCAGCAAGGATTGGTCAATTTGAGTTTCAAGCTTCACGTCCATGCCCAATTTGGCTTTGAGCGCGGCACCTAAGTCTTTGAGTTGAGCGGCGGTCAGCTTTTCAGCGGAAGTCACTTCAGCCACAACTTCACCCTTGGCTTCGGCGACGAGAGCTTGAAAGCCCCGAATCGCATCAGGCAGTGCAGGCAGGCGGCGTTTGGCGCACATGAGGCGCACAAAATTTAAAGCAAGGCCGGAAAGTTTGGTTTTTGCGGCCAGAGCGTCAAGAGCGGTCATTTGATCTTCAGTTTTGAAAACTGGTGATTGCATCAGGCGTTGCAAATCAGTTGATTCGTCGATCAGTGCTTGGAACCCAGCAAGGCCGGCTGCCGTTGCTGGAACTGCTTTTTCTTCAGTTGCAAGGTCAAACAATGCGTTTGCATATCGCCCTGCCACTCCGCCGATGATTTGATTTGCCGCCAATTGATCATTTCCGCATAAGTTTTGCTGCGCTTGAACACGCATCGTTGGGCGTTCGCTATCACAGAGTAAAGAGGCTGGCAACAAGGCACTGGCGGCGGATTGCCGCAATTTGCAAAAATATGACTGAGATTGGGAAAAATTATAGTCCACGCCAACTCCCATCAATCTTAGCCCTCATAAATTGTCCTGACTGAAACTCTCCAAAGAAGGATAATTTGATGCGAACCTCCCTTGTCTTGTCTGTTTTGTTACTCTCAACCATATTTACGCCTGCCCAGTCGGGCCAGAGGGTCAATTGCAAGGATCTGGACACGGCCATTTCGGCGAATGAAGATTTTGTTGAAATCGCCTTGGGAATCGACGATTTGCCTCTGCCGCCCGCACTAGACACCATCAAGGCGCAACTAAAGCGCGTTGAGCCTTGGATGACAGCCCCATTAAAACTTAAAGCCACAGGGCAAGTCGCTGATATTGAAACAAAAATGAAAGCCGGAGACAATCCAATGGCTGCAGTTGCTGCCATTGAAACCTATCAAACACTCATCGCAGACTTCAAAACGATCCTGCCAACCAGCTACGAGACTGCGATGTTGGATTATGTTGGATTTAAAATACTAAGCCTTACAGCAGCGCAAAATCCCAATTGGGTCGAACTGGCTCTAACCGTAGCGCAAGGCCGCAAAAACTGGGATAAGATAAAACCCGCGTTGAAGGACCAAGGCGTGATTGATCTTGTTGACAGCACACAAACTGCATTGGACAAAGCATTGGCTGCGAAAGACTCAAAGTGGTTGGGTTCTGCCAGTCAAACACTGCTTGATTCTGTTGATTTGATTGAGCGCCAATCTAAAAATCTGACGAAAGGGGCCTGTCACTAGATATGAAAATCCTGCTTATTGAAGACGATCAAGCCATTGTTGATTATCTAGCCCAAGGCTTGCGTCAGAGAGGCCATGCTGTCGATATAGCAGCGACAGGCAGAGACGGATTATTTTTAGCAACAGCCCCGGAATATGATGTCTTGGTTGTCGACCGCATGTTGCCGGAATTAGATGGTTTGGCAATTGTACAAACCCTGCGTGGCGCCAAAGTCCAAACACCAATCCTGTTCCTCACAGCCCTTGGACGTGTTGATCAACGCGTCGAAGGTTTCACAGCAGGTGGCGATGATTATCTCGTAAAGCCTTTCGCGTTTTCTGAATTTCTCGCACGCGTCACAGCACTCGCAAGACGTCCGCCGTTAGCCAGTGTTGAAACGCAGCTCATGTGTGGAGGGTTAGTGTTAGACCGATTGAAACGCAACGTGAGTTACAAATCTGCAGAGATTGAACTTCAACCGCGTGAGTTTATGTTGCTTGAACTGCTGCTCCTCCACAAAGGCGAAGTGCTCACCCGCACCATGCTACTCGAAAAAGTTTGGGATTTTCATTTTGATCCGCAGACCAATATCGTTGAAACTCATATCAGCAGACTGCGAACCAAGCTGGGTTCGGCCAAAGAAATAATCCAAACTGTAAGGGGCTCAGGCTATGTGGCCCGCGAAATATTTTAGGAGTCGCGCAACGCGACTTGCAGCATTTTATGCAATTTTTTTAGTAATCTCTTTTGCCCTTCTAGCGGGCCTCACAATATTTCTCGTCAACACTGAGTTAGGGATACAATTTGATCAAAGAATTTCCGCCGAGATGGATCGTCTGAAGGATATTCAAAAAACCAAAGGCACTGAGGCCTTATTACATATATTAAAGTCGCAAGAAACCACTGAGAAAAACCTTCTCTACCGTTATGAAAGCGATGCCCACGATATTGTTGTTGGCAATTTTAAGCTGGATATCCCCCGCCTGGGATGGGTTGATTTAAATTCAGAGCTCACATCGGAACAAGAGCAGCCGGATCGTTTTCGGGTGTTCACGACGGCTATTGCAGGCGGCAGATTAAGCGTCGCAAGCGATGTTGATGAGATAGAAAATGTCAGAGATACTCTCGCAGGTGCTTTTTCGGTTGCGGGCTTGGCTGCAGCGCTGTTGGCATTATTGGGTGGACTTTGGCTCAGCCGCACTGAACTGAAAAATATAAATCAATTGGCCGATACTGCTGAGGCTATTACGGCCGGAGCTTTGAACCAACGTATGCCAGCCATTGCGAATGGTGATGGGTTCGACCGCCTAGCAGTCACACTCAACACCATGCTTGACCGCAATGCAGAATTATTGAATGCCCAAATTCGCGTGACCAGTGATATCGCCCACGACATCCGAACTCCGCTCACACGTTTGAGACAAAATCTAGAGCTGAATGGCAATGTGGAAGCCCTTAAAGAAGCTGACCGACTTCTTGATATCTTAAATTCATTGTTGCGCATTGCCGAACTTGAAGAAGGGGCGAGGCATTCCAATTTCGAACGCGTGGACTTAAGCGCTCTCGCCATACAAGTGGCCGAAGCCTATTCATCAACATTTGAGGAAATGGGACGAGATTTAACAGTGATTGCAACAACACCCGTGTGGTGTGATGGCGACAAAACACTTCTCCTGCAGCTGATATCTAATCTGTTCGAAAATATTTTAGCCCACACACCAGAAGGGACTAAATCGATACTCAGTATTGAAACCACCCCTTTAGATCATCGTATTACTATGGCTGATGATGGACCTGGAGTTCCAGAAAGCGAAATCACAAAAATCTTTAGACGTTTTACCAGAGCTGATTCGAGTCGCATCACGAAAGGCAATGGCCTCGGTCTGGCATTGGTATCAGCCATAGCACATTTGCATGGAGCGGACGTTTCAGCCACCAACTTGAGGCCTGGCCTCAGAATCAATGTGATTTGGGCAATAAAAAAGCCCGAACAAAGTGCCGTTCGGGCCCAACTTCTGTTGTAGCAAGGGGATAAGCCCTCACGAATTTGCCTCAAGCTGGTAACGCTTGATTCCCATATCAGCCAAATCGACATGTGTCAGACGGGCATATTGGTTGGT
>JANPGD010000025.1:0-4207 GCA_031423845.1 Hyphomicrobiales bacterium
GCTGGTGATTTTTCGACCTCTTCAACTTTTGACGGACTGGTATAAGTTTCTCCATCACGGTAAACTCGAAAGACCTTTCCAAATTCCGCACTGCTCAGTTCGCGCACGACAACATTTGAATGGGTGGCAATGAAAAATTGATTTTTGTCGGAGGCTTTTCTAACCAAAGCAAGCAGCGCCTTCAGACCCTGCGGATGCAAGTTTGTTTCGGGTTCTTCAAGAATAAAGATTTTGTTTTCTTCGGTGCAAAGCTCGACAATTAAAGCCACCATTTCTGTAACGCCATCACCCATACGCTCTAGCGTTACAAAGTTGTTTTTGTCGAAGTAGTATCCTGCCTCCTTTCCTCCATTGGAAGCCTTTGTGGTAATTGGAACTCCAATAATTTCTGATACTGCCCTCTTGAAGTTTTCGTGATCCGGATGACCTGATGTGGCAAGTAAGTCAATGCGGCTGTTGAGATTTGAAAGCGTTCCATTTAGACTTGATTGTTGGCCTAGCGAAACATCTTGAATAAATTGTGCAGCTTTGCGTTTAGCTAGAAATGGTACAATTGCATGACTTGGTCTAGTTTGAGGGAAAATCGGTTGACCCCAGCCCTGATAATGTGGACTGGGATCGGCATAATTTGGAGTGGCGTTGTTAGCTCTCAAAATGACCCTGAATATCTGGGTATCAGGCGGCATTCCCAGCTGTACTTGATCGGTGACCCTCTTGTCCTTTACTAGCGCCGTAATAAATGCAGTGTCTTGCCAGCCTGGTCTTAAGTCTAAATGATCTAGTGGTGACAATTGCATCCCTACCAAAGCCTTTAAGATGGTGGTTTTCCCAGAATTGTTTTTTCCAACAAAGATATTGCATTTGGAGTCACACGCTATGTCACCCGTGTCTTCGAAACATCTAATACCTGTAAGTCGAAAGTCGTAAATTTTCATGTATGAATCTCGCTTCTGAGGAGAAGGCTACACTAAAATTCAATCAAAACTAGCGCGCAGATTCAAAGTTGATTTAACAACACGTTGATTGCGAGCTAGCCGAGCTTAACATTTGGTTGGAATGACCGTGGGGTAACGAATGTTTCTTTAATTCAAAAAGGGATTTACAATCTCAATCCCCAAACTCCTAAAATCCTTCACATTCCGCGTCACTAAACTCGCGCCCTTCACAATTGCTGTTGCGGCTATCATGGAGTCTGAGACTGTGAGAATTCGACCTGCATTTTTTTCTAGGCCGCGAAGTTGACCTGCGGTTTCCGCTATTTCTAGCGTCACGGGAATGGCTCTGTGGCCGAAGCGGTTTTTCATGGCGGCTATGAAGGAGGCGAGGCGCAGTTTTTGTTCGGGGTGGGCGATTTCTAATCCATAGCTGAGTTCGTGAAACAGAATTGTGCTCACCAACAGGCGTGGGGTTTCAGCCAAGAATTTTGCAACGCCAGCATCTGGTGCTTTTCGTGCCAATTCGGAAATGATATTGGTGTCGATCAAAAACTCCATGATCACTCAAACACCGTGTCAGGTCGATCCGCGCCACGCGGTGGAAGTTTGAGTTCTTCACCCAAATGCTTTGCGTGTTTCAGCAGCCATGTGCCATCATGGTCGGCGAAGTTGGCTTCAAAGACTTCCGCAGAAACGACCACGCAAGGGTTCTGCGTGCCGATGATTTGCGGTTGGCCTGCTCGCGCGCGGCGGAGAATTTCTGATAGTTGAGATTTTGCATCGACGATGGACCACATGATATTTACTCCTATAACTAGACCAGTCTAGACTTATTTTAGAATTTTGCAATAGTTTTCAGCGGATTTGCCTCTCACCAAAAAACTTGGCATCATGTTCCTCAAGCCACGGCTCATAAGTGGTATCAGAGGAATGGTATGGTTAGACGCAGTGCAGCAGCTCCGGCGCGGCATATTTCAGCTGATCAGGCTGCCACTTTGGTTAAGTCTGGCGATTGGGTGGATTATGGCACTTCGTTGTGTCAGCCGGATGTGTTTGACAAGGCGCTGGCGGCGCGGGCTTCTGAACTTTCCAATGTGAAAATTCGCTCCTGCCTTTCCATCAAGCCGCGGGCGGTTTTGGATGCGGACCCTTCTGCTGAACACTTCCAGATGTTTAGTTGGCATTTCTCTGGCTATGACCGAAAGAAGCATGATGCGGGGCGCTGCAATTATATACCGCTGAATTTGGGCGAGGTGCCGGATTATTATCGGCGGTTTTTGGCTCCTGTCGATGTGGTGGTTTTTAAATGTTGTCCGATGGATGCGGATGGATTTTTTAATTTCAGTGCGGCGAACTTGTGGCACCGCGCCGTGCTGGAGCGGGCGCGGATTGTGATTGTGGAAGTGACGGAGAATAATCCATATGTTTTCGGCACCGAGAACGGCGTGCACCTGAGCGAGGTGGATTATATTATTCATGGTGACGCGCAGTTGCCCACTGAATTGCCGAACCCGCCGCCCACCGATATTGACCGCGCCGTTGCCCGCCTGATTACAGCTGAAATAAATGATGGGGATTGTTTGCAGATTGGCATTGGCGGAATGCCGAATGCGGTGTGCACTTTGTTGCTGGAAAGCGGTGCCAAGAACCTTGGTGTTCACACTGAGATGATGACGGATGGTATTGGCGAACTTTATAAGGCTGGGCGCATTACGGGCGATCATAAGCAGCTTAACAAGGGCAAGATTGCTTACACGTTTAGTCTTGGCTCGGCTTGGCTTTATGATCTATTGGGCCGCAACCATGATTTTGAGTGTTGGCCGGTGGATTACACTAATGCGCCGCATATTATTATGCAGAATAATAATGTGGTGTCGATAAACAACACCACGCAAATTGATTTGCAGGGGCAGGCGGCTTCCGAGTCGGATGGGCATCGCCATATCAGCGGCACGGGTGGGCAATTGCAATTTGTGCGAGGGGCTTATGCTTCCAAAAATGGCAAGTCATTCATTTGTTTGTCTTCCACTTATGATAAAAAAGGCGAACGGCGCAGTCGCATTGTTCTTAATCTCACGGCGGGCAATGTGGTTACCACGCCGCGCTCTGATGTGATGTATGTGGTGACGGAATTTGGCATGGTGTGCTTGAAGGGAAAGTCAGTAGCGGAACGCGCACTGGCGCTGATTTCAATTGCGCATCCGGATTTTCGGGAAGAGCTGGAGCGGCAAGCTTATGAGCACCGCCTCATACCGCACGGGGTTTCGTTTTAAATTGGCTTGGAGAAAGTCTGGCCCGATAAAATCCCCGGGCCAGATCTGTGCTGGATTTTTTCAGGGCGTAAGATCGAGAGCTCCGACTACGCGACTATAGGGGATGCCGGCATCGTCATTGAGTTTTTTCACGGTGGTGTCCGATCCGGCTTCAAACAGGCACATGCAGCGACCATCATCGGGTGCGAATGTTGAGCGGATGTATTTGATCTGGGTGCCAGAAGCTGACATTTTAGCGGCTTGGTTTATCGCGGCTTTTTGCGCAGCGCCAAGTGCCTCCTTGCTGATACCTTTGAGATCGCGTTCGACCATAAAAACTGACATTTTTGTTGTTCCTTCGTTATTTGATACGCCCTTTTTATTCTACTTTTCGCGGTCAAAGGGAACGACCGTTTGTCTATTGATTGATAACTGACAGTTATCGACAACCCTGCTAGGATGCATCGTGGGGGCTTCAGCGGGAGTATGTGCAATGGAAATGTTCCATGTGCGTTATGTGCTGGCGGCGGCACGCAGTTTGAACTTCACCAAGGCTGCCGAAGAGTGCAACGTTTCGCAACCTGCACTGACCAAGGCCATTAAAACGATTGAAGTTGAGCTTGGTTCACCGTTGTTCTACCGCGAAAGCAACCGGATAAGGCTAAGCGAGTTTGGCCTCTCTCTCATACCGCATTTAAGCCACATCATCGAAGGTGCAGCGGCCACCCGTACATTGGCCGATAATTTCCGCCTGCTCAACAAAGTGCCCATCCGGCTTGGTGTAATGTCAACGGTGGGACCAGTACGGCTGGCGCGGTTTTTGTCAAAGTTCCAAAAAGAATTTCCCGGGGTTGAGGTGGCCGTGAGCGAAGCGCGCACGGAAGAATTAAAGAGTAAACTGGAAAATGTGGAACTAGATGTAGTGGTGATGAACACTCTTGACAAACTGCATGAAGGCTTCACTGTCTTTCCTCTTTATGAGGAACGCTATGTGGTTATCTTTGTGCCTGACCACAGGTT
>JANPGD010000026.1:0-8855 GCA_031423845.1 Hyphomicrobiales bacterium
CAAAGGCACATGGCAAACGGTGCGCAAAGTGAAAAAGCACTATGTTATTATGATGCCACAAGAATGAAGTCCGTTCTCATCACTGGTGCTGCAAAGCGCATTGGCCGCCAAATGGCTTTGGACTTGGCAAGCGATGGCTGGGATGTGGCGGTGCATTGCAATCATTCTGTTTCTGAAGGCGAGGAAGTGGCAGCACTCATTCGAGCCGAGGGTCGCAGGGCTTGTGTGGTGCAGGGGGATTTGGCCGATGCAGATATTGCAACGCGACTCATTGCGCAGTCGGTTTCTGGAATTGGGCCGCTGACCGCTCTCATTAACAATGCTTCGATTTTTGAGAGTGATGGCGTTGGTGATATCACGCTCAGCAGTTGGGAGCGGCACCAGAATATAAACCTCCGTGCGCCTGTCATGCTGGCTCAGGAATTTGCTCGGCAGCTTCCAACTGGCGATAAAGGTTGCATCATTAACATTATTGATCAGCGCGTGTGGAAGCTGAACCCGCGCTTCTTTTCTTACACCATGTCAAAATCCGGCTTGTGGACGGCCACGCGCACTTTGGCGCAAGCACTTGCTCCACACATTCGCGTGAATGCCATTGGGCCAGGGCCAGCGCTGCCATCAGCACGCATGGATGCGGCGGAATTTGCCAAGCAGGAGAGTTTGACGTTGCTGGGCATCGGCACGTCGCCCACGGAAATATCACAAGCGGCGAAATTCATTATGTCACAACCAGCTCTTACTGGGCAGATGATTGCGTTGGATGGTGGGCAGCATTTGGTGTGGCAAACGGCCGATGTTGTTGAGGTGAATGAATGAGCAAAATAACCCACCATGTCGCCAGCGCCGGAGCAAGAGTGCGCCATGTGTTCGTCCGCGATTTAGACCTCATGGCTTTGATTGGCATTTATGACCACGAGAAAATAAAGCCGCAGCGCATTGTGGTGAACGTGGATTTATCGGTGCAAGAAGCGCAAGGCCCCATGAGTGATGATATTGATCATGTGGTGTCTTATGAAATCGTAGTCAAAAAAATCGAAGCGATCGTGGCGGCAGGTCATGTGAATTTGGTGGAAACCTTGGCCGAAAAATTCGCCGAGGCGTGCTTGCGTGACAAGCGGGTGCTGGCTGCAAGAGTGCGGATTGAGAAGCCGGATATTATAAAGAATGCAAGAAGTGTGGGCGTGGAGATTGAAAGGGGGCGGTGACACATCAATCCCAAATTATGCTGACGACAGAACGGCTGCGTTTTGAAACTTGGCGATCGGAGGACATCGATCTACTCTTTGAACTGCACGCGGATCCTCGTATACAGACTGGCTATGCACCTGGATCTCACAAGTGGACCATGGAAGGTGTTGGGCGTCGTCTTGCCGGCTATTTGAACGAACAAACAAGCTTTGGATTTACGAAATGGAAGCTGTGTTTAACGGATGGAACTTTCATTGGTCGCGCCGGATGGTCACCTTGGGAGAAGGCAACACTTGAAATCGGTTACGCTATTAAGCCGCAATTCTGGAACCATGGCTATGCCAGCGAGGCAGCAATTGCGTTGCTAAGTTGGGCGCAAACGCAGCGTCCGCATGATTTGCTAGTTGGGTTTGCGCTTCCTAGCAATATTGCTTCTCTTAAAATTCTTGAGAAGATGGGGATGGTGCTTTTAGATTATCGTGAGATTGCTGGCGCAAAGTTTGCTTATTACAAACTGGAAGTCCCCGGTTAATCGTCCTATTCCCTCCCCACAAGGGGGAGGGGGAAGTGTCGAAATTTTCCTTCTGTCCGTTGGTGCGCTACAACCTGTCCATGACCGATTCACCACCCCCCACCGGCACCGAACTCATCAAAGACTTCGTCACGCGGCTTCCTTCGAAGCCGGGCGTGTACCGGATGTTTGATGCCAAGGGTGATGCGATCTATGTGGGCAAGGCTAAGAATCTGAAGAACCGCGTTTCCAATTATGCTTTAGGCCAAGGCCATAACAATCGCATTGCATTGATGATTTCACTTACCTGCAATATGGAATTTGTGGTGACGGAATCTGAGGCTGATGCGCTGTTGTTAGAAGCGAATCTTATCAAGAAGTTACGGCCTAAGTTTAATGTTTTACTTCGGGACGATAAATCGTTTCCCTATATCTTGATTGCCAAAGATCATGCGGTGGCGCAGCTGGCGAAACATCGTGGGGCGCGCAATCGCAAAGGCAATTATTATGGGCCGTTTGCTTCGGCAGGTGCTGTGAACAATGCCATCAACACTATGCAGAAAGCGTTTCTTTTGCGCACCTGCAATGACTCGGTTTATGCCAATCGCTCGCGGCCGTGTTTGCTGTATCAGATCAAGCGCTGTTCAGCCCCGTGTGTGAATTACATCAAGCCTGAGGATTACTCTGAACTGGTGCAGGAGGCCGAAGATTTTCTCACCAGCAAATCAACGGCTGTCAAAGCCGAACTGGCCAAGAAAATGGAAGAGGCGGCTGAGGCCATGGAATTTGAAAATGCGGCGCGGTATCGCGACCGGATTCAGGCGATGAGTTTCGTCACGCAAACGCAGGGCATAAATCCGCAGACGGTGGATGAGGCTGATGTGTTTGGCATGGCGTTAGAGGGCGGGCAATTTTGTATTCAGGTGTTCTTCATCCGCTCTGGCCAGAATTGGGGCACGCGGGCGTATTTTCCGAAGACTGATAAAACCATGGAGGAGGCCGAAGTGCTGTCCTCATTCCTCAGCCAGTTTTATGATGACAAGCCGATCCCTTCGCAAATTATCATCAGTCAAGATTTTGAAGAGCGCAGTTTGCTGGAAGAAGCATTCACAGCTCACGCAGGCCACAAGGTTGAAATTCTGGTGCCGCAACGTGGTGAGAAGAAAGCGCTGGTTGAACATGCTGTGACCAACGCCCGCGAAGCCAATGGGCGGCGCATGGCGGAGTCATCCTCGCAGGGAAAATTGTTGGAAGGTGTTGCGAAAGTGTTTGGCCTAGCCTCGCCGCCGCGGCGCATTGAGGTTTATGATAACAGCCACATTCAAGGCGCACATGCGGTGGGTGGCATGATTGTGGCGGGGCCGGATGGGTTTATGAAAGCGCAATATCGCAAGTTCAATATTAAGGCTGAGGATTATCAGGCAGGTGATGATTTTGCGATGATGCATGAAATGCTCACGCGGCGTTTCACGCGGTTGATCAAAGAACATGGTGATGAGCAGGATGATGATGAGTCGCTCAATTGGCCAGATTTGCTATTGATCGACGGCGGGCAGGGCCAGCTTTCAGCTGTGCAAGCGGTGTTGGCGGATTTGGGCTTGCATGATTTACCCGTGGTGGGCGTGGCCAAAGGGCTAGACCGCGATGCTGGCCGCGAGCATTTTCACACCAGCGGAAAACCCAGTTTCATGCTCGAAGCGCGTGATCCGGTGCTGTATTACATTCAGCGCTTGCGCGATGAGGCGCATCGCTTCGCTATTGGCACGCATAGGGCCAAGCGCAGCAAAGCCATTGGGGTTAATCCGCTGGATGAGATTTCCGGCATAGGGGCCAAGCGTAAGAAAGCCTTGCTCCAAAGCTTTGGATCGGCGAAAGCTATTTCTAAAGCTAATGTGGCTGATTTGGCGGCAGTTGAGGGCGTGAGCACGCAATTGGCACAAATGATATACGACCATTTTCATGCGGAGACTTGATTGAGCACAGTTGCACCAGTTTCAAAAATTTGGAACCTGCCAAATCTTTTGACCTATGGCCGCATTTTGGCGGTGCCTATTGTGGCTGCTCTTTTGATGTGGGGTGGCGACACGGCGCGCTGGGCAGCACTTGCTATTTATATAGTTGCGGCAATTACTGATTTTCTTGACGGCTATTTGGCGCGCAAGTGGCAACAGCAATCGGCTTTGGGCCGCATGCTTGACCCGATTGCTGATAAGGTTTTGGTTTCGGTTGTGTTATTGGTGTTGGCCGCTGATGGAGTTTTGATTGGTGGGCATATTTGGGCGGCCATTATTATTTTGGCTCGCGAAGTTTTAGTTTCAGGCCTTCGTGAATTTTTGGGTGAGCTTCGTGTGTCGGTTCCGGTTACGCAGATTGCGAAATGGAAAACCACGGTGCAATTGTTGGCCATTGGGTTTTTGATTGCGGGGCCAACGGGGGACAAAATTATCCCACACACGACCCAAGTTGGCTTGGTGTTTTTATGGATTGCCGCAGCCCTCACGCTTTATACGGGCTATGATTATTTCCGTGCTGGGCTTCGGCATGTGGTGGATGAAGAATGAAAGTTTTATATTTTGCAAGGTTCAGGCAAATGATTGGGCGTGGGCAAGATGAGATTGCGCTGCCCGCTGACGTTTCAACTGTGAACGCATTGCTCAATCATCTGGTTGCCAATGATGCTGGAATAGCGGCAGCTTTTGCCGATTTGCGCACTGTGCGCGTGGCGGTGGATCAAAACCATTGCGCGCTGGATGCTTCGATACTCGGAGCCAAGGAAGTGGCCTTTTTCCCACCGGTTACAGGTGGTTAACGATGCGCCTTAATGTTTTTCTTCAAAAAGCTGGCGTGGGCAGCAGGCGCGAGGCTGAGCGCATGGTGGCCGAAGGCCGCGTGACAGTGAAGGGCGTTAAAGCCGAGGCCACTACGCCCGTTGAAGATGGCGATATTGTAACACTGGATGGCAAGCCTGTGGCACCGGACACCAAGGCGATACCGCGCTTGTTCATGTTGCATAAGCCGATTGATGTGCTGGTGACCAACCGTGATTTTAAAGATCGACCAACTGTGTTTGAATTGCCTGCGCTCACTAAGCCGGGCCTGCCGCGCCTTATGGCTGTGGGGCGTTTGGATGTAAACTCTGAAGGCTTGTTGATGCTTTCAACGGATGGGTCTTTGGCCCAAGCCATGATGCATCCTGATACGGGTCTTGCCCGGGTTTACCGGGTGCGGATGCGCGGGCGCTTTTCAGAATCGCAAATTGAATCTTTGGGGCGCGGTGTGACTATTGAAGGCATACGCTATCGCGGTGCTGAATTTGTTGAGGAAATAGATAAGGGCGGGCGTACCAATTCTTGGTACCGTGTGACTTTGACTGAAGGCAAGAACCGCGAAATTCGAAAACTGGTGCAGCATTTTGGAGGAATGGTGAACAAGTTGGTGCGCACGCAATATGGACCCTTCGTTCTGGATAAGCTGGAAGCTGGCGCCATGGTGGAAGTGAGCCCATGGAAGGTGGCGCGCTTTATGGATGAGTTGGAATCCAAGGGTGCCCTGAAATAGGGGATTGCTGTGGACCGTTTTTTCTATCGACATCAAGCTGCGCCTAAGATGCGCATTGTTGTGTTAGCTGGTCTTGGGGCTGCAATTTCAATTGGTGTTTTAGGTTTGCTCACAGAAATGAGCAGCTATGCCCTGTTGATGGCACCGTTTGGCGCATCATGTGTTTTAAAATTTGCCGTGCCTTCAAGCCCGTTGTCACAACCCGCCAATGTGGTGGGCGGCCATTTAGTTTCCGCAGGTGTTGGTTTGCTGTTGCATTTCATTATGCCGGATAATTTTGTTGTTGCAGGTTTGGCTGTAGGCTTGGCGGTGATGGCAATGATGCTTTTACGCGTGGTGCACCCACCAGCAGGCGCCACGGCCTTGGTGGGTTATTCAATGGCAACAAGCTGGACGTTTTTGCTGTTTCCAGTTTTAGCGGGCAGTGTGTTGCTGGTTTTGATCGCCGGACTATTTCATAAAATCAATGGCACGGTTTATCCCTTGCCGAGACCCTAATTCTAACGCCAGCCCCAGCTTTCCGCCAAGTCTAAACACTCATTCCAATTCACAATTGAGGCTGTGGTCGAGCTGGCGCGCAGGCTTGCGGCGGCGCTGGCGTGGGCGAGCTTCAATGATTTTTGCATTGACCAGCCTTCGTGCTCTCCAATGAGAATGCCCGCTGCAAAGGCATCGCCTGCACCATTGCTGCCAATGATGGCATTGCGGGGCACGTTGACTGAGGCTTGTGCATAGACTTCACCTTTGCGCGTCATTGCAATAGCGCCTTGTGGAAAATGGATGACAGCAAAATCTAGATTCTTATGGGCTTGAATGATGTCATCAAGAACGATGCGACAAGTGGCGATGTTTGTTTCACCATTTTCGACAGTAGTTTTTCTAGAAATGGCGCCTGCTTCAAAGTCATTGATGATGAGGGAATCAAGATACGGAAGCATAGGTACGACGACCCGGTTGATTAGGTTGACTTCGAAACTGGCCATTTCTAAATTGGATTTTAATCCAGCTGCACGAGCCTTTTTTAAAATCGTCACCCAGCCATTAGCATCATCCTTCCATGACCCGTCCAATTTTTCATGGAAGCCGGGCAAGCCCAAATGCACATAACGCGCAGTTGATTTAGTGAAATCAAAATCGTCCGGCGTTTGTGCCGCATGGGCACCCGCAGTGCTGAAAAACGTGCGCTTGCCGGTATCCTTCGCCGTCATGGCCATCACATGAGATGTGGCTAGCCCGTCTCGCATTTCCAGCTGACTGCGCTCGATGCCGTGATCATCACAAATTTTAAACAGCTTATGACCATGGGCATCATTTCCAACAAGGCCGATGGCGCTCACTGGAAATGGCGCACCAAGTTTCGACAACGCGGTGGACATGTTGTGGCCGGGGCAGCCGCCTTGATCATCCTGTGAAAGGATAATCGCGACAGTCTCCTCCGGTGGCCATGTTGCAATGCTGATATTGCTATCAATGCACCATGCAACACCACAGAGAATGCCGGAGCGCTCCATATTAGGCTTTCAAAACGGGATCGGTGATTTCAATATCCGCTTTCAAATCGCGATCGGCCTTCAATTTATTTTTGGCGAGGTGATCGTGATAAGCTTTTACGGCATCGGCTGATTTAAGGTTGCCTTCAATCACGGCCCGCATCAAGCGCACCAATTCCAGTGGCGATTCCGCAAAGTTGATTTTGCGACCAAACAGAGCAACACGGCCACCATGTTTTTCGCATTGGCTGGCCAGTTCAAATGTGTCCCGTGTGGTGCCGCGTGCGCCGCCCAAAATGCCCACGATCAACTTGCCGGGATCATAACTCGACAATTCTTCCATGGCGGCGGCACCATTATATTGCATCTTAAGGAACAGAGGGTGCTCATTGCTCAACACGCCACCAAGGCTGCGCACGATGCAATCATTGATGTAAGTGCCGAGATCAGCGCCAACCAAACCAATATCCATGGCTGGATTAAACACTTCGAGGAAGTGCCGCACTTTGGCTTTTGTCGCCTCTTCACGGAACTTGCCATATTCTTCGAGTGAATAGAGATCAGCTTCCACGTCATTGCTAAAGGTGACCGAGTATAAGCCCAGATCAGAAATCTTTTTGATTTTTTCAGGCCGTGCTGTGCGGAACGGGTAAGATTCTGTTTCACGATATGAGCTGCCGCGCTGCGACCAAATATCCGTGGCATCATTCAAACGCACGGCGGGGGTGACTTTGGATTTAGTAAAGAACCCCTTGGCAGAGAGCGTTTCGCAGGATGATGCGGACATGAGCATAATATCGACAAGGCCAGATTTGGACATGTCGGTCATGGCCGCCAAATATTCAGCTTTGGATTTCATCTTGCCAGAGCCATCGCGTCTGGGACCCGGGGCAGCACGGCCAAAGCCCATGTCGCCATCTTTTGCATCCGCGATGATGAAATCTTTGGCAGTATATTTGCCAGTGCGGATTTTGGCGAGTTTTGCGTCGAGAGTTTTCATTATCTTTTCCAATTGTTCGCGGAATATGTAGCGACTATCGCAGTGATTGGCTAGGTTGATGTGAGGGAGAATCTTGATGACAAAGAAAAAGGCATTGATCGTTTGGGGCGGATGGGATGGGCATACGCCAGATCGTTCTGCCGTTGTTGTGAAAGGCATGTTGGAACGCCATGATTTTGATGTGCGCGTTGAAAATTCAACGAGCGCTTATGCCGATCCGGCGATCCATGATTTGAATTTGATTGTGCCGATGATCACCATGTCCACTATCGCTAAAGAAGAATGCGAAAACCTGTGTGCTGCGGTGCGCGGTGGCGTGGGGATGGGTGGATTTCATGGCACCATGTGCGATTCATTTCGCAATGAAACTGAGTATCAATTTATGACCGGTGGCCAGTGGGTTTCGCACCCCGGCAATATTATTGATTACCGTGTGAACATCACCAAGCCTGATGATGCATTGGTGCAGGGCATTGGTGATTTTGATTATCATTCAGAGCAATATTATATGCACGTGGATCCCGCCAATGAAGTGCTGGCCACCACCACATTTGATGGCACACATTGTGAGTGGGCCAAGGGCGCAACCGTGCCCGTGGTGTGGAAGAAACACTATGGCAAGGGCCGGGTGTTCTTCTGTGCGCTGGGCCATACGGCAGATGAATTTGCCTCGCCGCAATTTTCGAACATTGTGGAGCGCGGCTTGCTATGGGCGGCGCGTTGAATAGGTCGACAGCCCAATTCCTGCTGCGATAATAGCTGCACCCATCCAGACCATTGAAGGATAGGTCTCGCCCAAAAAGGCAACACCCGCAAACAGGCCGACAGCTGCCGCCACATAGCCGATCTGGCTCAAATAGGTCGGCCCGCCAATTTGCTGCAAGCGGAAGAACATCGTGAACATCAGCGTGGATGAAAGCAGTTGTGCAGCCAGCAGCAGCGGTACTTTCGCCAGTGTCGCCAGGTCAATGCCACCATATAGCGCCAGCGCAATCGCCAGCAGAAATGGCACCGCCGCAAGATTGGTCAGGCTGCCCAGCACGATGGGCCCCACCCCTCGCGGCCAGGCGAGGCTGCGATAGACATTTCCTACGCCCAGAAAACAGGG
>JANPGD010000027.1:0-1840 GCA_031423845.1 Hyphomicrobiales bacterium
GGGGCGTAAGAGGTGGCGGCGGAAATTTTGGTATTGTGACCAAATTCCACTTCCACATGCATGAGCTTGGATCGGTGACCACTGGCTCGTGGGAATATGAACTGGCTCACGGTCGCAAAGCACTTTTGCGACTGGCCGAAATCGCGCGAACGGCCCCGCGAGAACTCACAACTGCTTTCAATTTCACAAGGAAGAATCTGAGTATAACGGCGTTTCACTCAGGAATGCCGGGGCTGGGTTTAGAAATAGTTTCTCCATTTAGCAATCTGGCGGGAGTGGGAATTGGAACATATGGTTCAACTGACTTTACCAAACACCAAAGTCGATCAGATGACCATGCGCGTTGGGGCCGACGCTATTATGCGAAAGGTGGATATTTGGCCGTGTTGAGCGGCGAGGTTATTGACTGCATGTTGGCGGCCATGACTTCGACACCAAGTCCAGATTCTGAAATATATGTCATTCAGTTGGGCGGAGCTATCAGCGACATAAGTGATGACGCAACGGCCTATACGGGACGTGCCGCCCAGTATTACTGGATTGTTCAACCTATTTGGGATGACCCAAAACTTGATGTTGAATGCCTCGCATGGGGGCGAAAAATCGCTGCCCAAATGACTGCCCTATCTATGGATGGCAACTATGTGAACGAGCAAGCAGATGTCGGCGGAGAATTGGCATTGAAAGCCTACGGAGCAGAAAAGTTCAAGCGCTTGCAGAAATTGAAGACACGCTTTGATCCAAACAATCTCTTTCGTCTCAATCAAAACATTCAACCAAGCTCCTAACAAAAAAGGCCGGAGATTTCTCTCCGGCCTTTTCAATTCAAGTTCAGCACTAAACTCAACAGCTATAATACATATCAAATTCAACCGGATGCGGGGTCATGCGGTAGCGGTCTTGTTCTTCTTGTTTCAGCTCGATGTAGCTTTCGATTTGATCCTTGCTGAACACGCCGCCCTTGGTGAGGAACTCGTGATCGGCAGTGAGTGAATCCAATGCTTCTTGCAATGAGCCACACACTGTTGGAACTTTGGCAAGTTCGGCGGGTGGCAGATCATACAAGTTCTTATCCATCGCTGGGCCGGGGTGGATCTTGTTTAGAATACCATCAAGGCCCGCCATTATGATGGCTGAGAAGCACAAATATGGATTTGCTGTTGGATCAGGGAAACGCACTTCAACACGCTTGGCCTTCGGGTTGCTCGTGAACGGAATGCGGCATGAAGCTGAACGGTTGCGCGAAGAATAAGCCAGCAACACAGGGGCTTCATAACCCGGCACCAAACGCTTGTAGGAGTTTGTTGAAGGGTTAGTGAACGCATTTAAGGCCTTGGCGTGCTTAATGACGCCGCCAATGAAGTAAAGGCACATTTCCGAAAGGTCAGCATATTGATTGCCAGCCATCATGGGCTTGCCATCTTTCCAGATCGAGAAGTGGCAATGCATTCCAGAACCGTTATCGCCCATCACAGGTTTTGGCATGAACGTGGCGGTCTTGCCATAAGCATGGGCCACGTTGTGAATCACATACTTATAGATTTGCATGTGATCAGCAGCAATTGTCAAAGGTTGGAACTTGGTGCCAAGTTCATGCTGCGAGGAGGCCACTTCATGGTGATGCTTTTCAACCGACATGCCCATTTCGCCCATCACGGACAGCATTTCAGAACGCATGTCCTGGGCTGAGTCCATCGGGTTCACGGGGAAGTAACCGCCCTTGGTGCGCATGCGGTGGCCCAGGGTGCCAGTTTCGTAATCGCGCTCCGAGTTGGTTGGCAGTTCAATGGAGTCAAGCTTGAAGCCCGTGTTGTAGGGCTGGGTTGAGAACTTCACATCG
>JANPGD010000028.1:0-44177 GCA_031423845.1 Hyphomicrobiales bacterium
TGGCAATGCATGCCCGAACCATTGTCGCCCATCACAGGCTTTGGCATGAAGGTGGCTGTCTTGCCATAAGCATGGGCCACGTTGTGAATCACATATTTGTAAATCTGCATGTGGTCGGCTGCAATCGTCAGCGGCTGATACTTGGTGCCAAGCTCATGCTGCGATGAGGCAACTTCATGGTGATGCTTTTCAACTGAAAGGCCCATTTCGCCCATTACCGAAAGCATTTCGCCACGCATATCTTGAGCGCTGTCCATCGGGTTCATTGGGAAATAGCCACCCTTGGTGCGCATGCGGTGGCCGCTGTTACCTTGCTCATAATCACGGTCAGAGTTGATTGGCAATTCGATACCGTCCAACTTGAAGCCCGTGTTGTAAGGCGAGGTTGAGAATTTCACATCGTCGAAAATGAAGAATTCAGCTTCTGGGCCTACAAATATTGTGTCGCCTAATTTTGTCGATTGAAGATAGGCTTCAGTGCGCTTGGCAATCATGCGCGGGTCACGGGCATAACCTTCGCCTGTGCCTGGATCGATGATGTCACAGAACACCGCCATGGTGGTTTGCGCATAAAAGGGGTCCATGTGAACCGAGGCTGCATCTGGCATCAAAATCATGTCGGATTCATTGATGGCCTTCCAGCCGGCAATTGACGAGCCGTCAAACATCAAGCCTTCTTCCCAAGCATCGGCGTGCATCTGGGAAATATCCATGGTCAAATGTTGCATCTTGCCGCGCGGATCGGTGAAGCGCAGGTCTACGTATTTAACATCCTTGTCCTTAATCATCTGCAAGGCGGCGGCGATGTGGTTATTCTCTTTAGCCATGGGTAAGTCCTCTGCTTGGCGGTCTGTTTTACGATTTTTTTTAGAGAGCGTCTGTGCCGGACTCGCCGGTGCGGATGCGGATAGCCTGTTCAATGGTGGAAATAAAGATCTTGCCATCGCCAATGCGGCCCGTGCGGGCAGCATTTTGAATGGCCTCAACAGCTTTATTCACCAAATCATCGGCAACAACGATTTCGATTTTCACCTTCGGCAAAAAATCCACCACATATTCAGCACCGCGATAAAGCTCAGTGTGGCCTTTCTGGCGGCCAAAGCCTTTGGCTTCAGTCACAGTGATGCCCTGAATGCCCACTTCCTGAAGGGCTTCCTTCACTTCATCCAGCTTAAAGGGCTTAATGATGGCTTCAATTTTCTTCATATGGATTTATGCCTCAGTTAACGTGAAGTTGTGATTGCAGGGTTTGTGCCAAGTCGAGAGTGTAGTGATTTCAAGAGGTTAGAGTGGATTGTGACAGAGGTTAAAAGTTAATATGCCTAAAAAATAAGCGAATTGCTAGTTTATTGAGCAATTATTTTGGACTTTAAAGTCTCCCGATTTTGCGCCACTCCTTCTGTAAAACAAAAATGATGACAAGTTTCCTTGCCATCAAGTTAGTAGGGAGGGTCGCTTTGTAGAGAGGTTTAATTCGTGAGGTCTTCGGGCCCGTGCAGTTTCCAATCGGTACTGCGGGCAAGGAAGAAGGCGTAGTAAACGGCACCCGCCACCAGCATTAGCCCGGTTGCAATGAGGCTGGGTCGACCGAAGGCAACGTCGAGGAAGTTTTGATAGGCGATGTAAACCAACGCCAACAAAGCAACGACAGCGGGGATAGGGAAGAGCGGCATCCGGTAGTGGCCGCCATTGGTGGTGCCGTTACGACGACCCACAATAACTGCGGCGCAGAGCAAGATATAGAGTACAACCAATGATGTTCCGGTGACCACGAACAACAAGTTCAGATCAATGAAACAAGCCCCGGCACCGAGAATAGCCACAACCAGAGTGGCAATCCACGGTGACTGATGCGTGCTGTGAACCGAGGCCAGAGCGGTGCTGATGGGTGCAGGCCAAGTGCGATCACGTCCTGAACTGAACAGCAGTCGAGCCGCTTGCAGAATGATGGCGATCACTGCATTCAAAATAGCCAACGCAATGGCAAGGCTGATAAGCACTGTTAAAGTATGCCCACCGCGTGCTTCTAAAAAGTATTCAATTTTTTGGGGTGCTGCGATCAAAGCAGAAAGATCAGGTGCGCCCAACAATACAGCGGTAAGCGGAACCAATTCCGCAATCACCGTAATGACCAAGGCCCACAAAACAACTTTGCCAATGTTGCGCTTGGCATCATGGGTTTCTTCACCAAAAAATGCCGCTGCGCCGTAACCATTATAAGCAAACAAGGCCACGGCAGTTGCTGCTAAAATAAGGCCGGAGGGAGCACTCACCAAACTATTGGTCGTAGTATCCAAGATTTATGGATTGCTGAACAGGCTGCTGAGCGGGCGTTCTATATTGGAAAATCCCAACACCGTGAGAACCAACAAGGCAACAAGTTCTATCGCTAAAAATATGCCTGTCACTACAGCATTCAATTTAATTTTGAGGATCGCCACGATCGTCGAGACAATAATCGTTGCCACACCGATGATCTTTGGGTCGAGGTTGGGGATGATCACGCCGAGATAAGTGCCCACACCGAGCGCCACAACGGCAACGATGAGGATGAGCGTAATGAAATTCATAAATAGCGTGAGGAAGCCCCAGAACCGCCCCAGCGTGCGGCCAATCATGGTGTATTCACCGCCCGTGGTGGGATAGGCCGAGGAAAGCTCAGCATAAACATAAGCCATGAACAGGCCGATAACGGCGGCGATGACGAAACTTAAAAATGAACCACTGCCCGCAAGCGCAATAACGCCCGGCACAATGATAAAAACGGACGAAGCGGGTGTGACCGCTGATAGGACGATCAATAATGTACCAAGCGCCCCGAGGACGCGATTGAGCCCCGCTGGTTTGGCCGATTTCACAGTTGAAGCAGGCATGTTTCTCCCCTTTTATTTTTATGTGATTAAATTAATTAACACGTTCAGATTTACGCAAATAATTAATTGAGTCAATTAATTTATAGACAAATAACTTATCATCTGTCATTTTTGAACAATAATTTTAATTGGATACAAATTAATGGCACGCCCAAAAGACCAAACGCAACGCCGCTTGTCGGTGATCACTGCGGCTGAATCGATGATTGCTAAACACGGCCTTCAGGCCGTTACCTTGGGCGGCATTGCCAATGAAGCGGGAATGAGTGCCAATGCGCTGCTCTATTATTATTCGGGTCTCAAAGACCTACTTGATGATGTGCAAAAACAAGCCGTTGAACGTTTCTGTTCGCAGCGCGCGGCCAGTGTCGCCCATATTAGAGACCCTCGCCAACGCTTACGGACTATGATCGAAAATGGCCTGCCTTCAGGCCAGGATGATCAGCTCTGTCGGTTGCTGCTTGAACTTGGAGTCTATGCCCGCACCGATGCTGGCTATGCCGCACGGCACATTGTTCTGTTTGAACGCCAAGTTGCAATCTATGTCGGCATTCTTGAGGTGGGAGCCGCATTGGGAGCCTTCAAACTTCAAGCGAGCAGCGATTCGATTGCGCGCAGCTTGGTGGTGCTGGAGGATGGCCTTGGCTTGCATCTTGTCAACATTGTGCCTGCTGTCGATCAACGCGCGGCGCGAGCTGTTCTCACAAACTATGCTGAAATGGCAACCAGTAGCAGCCTTGCACCATTAAATTCATGATCTGTAGGAGTGAGTTTCCATGAACCAGAAAACCCCATCCGGAAAACTGCGCGCCCGCGCCTTGGGCATTCCCTTTGAGGGGACAACGGGTTCATTAAACTCAATCACTGATGTGGTTGGCGTTGAGGTTGGTTATGTGACGCTGATTGCCGGAAACGGACCTTTGAACACAGGGCAGGGCCCCATCCGCACTGGCGTTACAGCTATTTTACCGCGCGGGAAAAAAGGCGTGGGCGTCTCATGCGCAGCGGGCATAAATTCTTTCAATGGCAATGGCGAGATGACGGGTGCGGCTTGGATTGAGGAGTCCGGCGGCTTCAATTTACCAATCCTCATCAGCAACACCCACGCAATTGGAGCCTGCCACCGGGGCATCATTGATTGGGTAGTGAAAAATAAACCAGCACTCGCCAATCAATGGCTTTTGCCTGTTGCTGCTGAAACTTGGGATGGTTATTTGAACGACATCAATGGCGCGCATGTCACTGTTGATTACGCAGTGCGCGCGATTGAAAAATCTGCTGGTGGTGCGATTGAAGAAGGCTCGGTGGGCGGTGGCACGGGTATGAATTGTTATGCCTTCAAAGGCGGCTCTGGCACATCGTCGCGTATTGTCGAATATGGATCCAAAAAATATACGGTCGGGGTTTTCCTGCAAACCAATTTTGGTTTTCGTCACGAGTTGAACATTTCAGGTCTACCCATCGGCCGCATGTTATCAGCTGATAATCCAATGAATAGTTTCCACCCCAATCATCCTCCTGGTGCAGGCTCCTGCATCGGCGTGGTGGCCACTGATGCGCCATTGTTGCCCGGTCAATGCAAAGCGTTGGCACGTCGCGTATCCATGGGCTTGGCGCGCACCGGAACTACTGGTTCCCATTTTTCAGGTGATATTTTTATAGCGTTCTCAACCGCAAACGCCGGAGCATTAGATAGCCGCTTCCCCGATGGTCCACCCACCGATCAAAGCTTTGGCAATATGGATTTCATTCCTTGGGGCCGTATAGATGATTTTTATGCCGCTGTTGTACAAGCCACCGAAGAAGCGGTGCTGAATTCACTCGTTGCGAATTCTGAAATGATAGGGCGAGATAATCACCGCAGCCCCGCTTTGCCACATCAGGCTGTAATAGCGGCGTTGACTAAGCGTGATAGCTAATTTGTCTTTCACGCCCAGGCATCTCAATACCTGCAATCATTTCGCAACCACCGTGCATTGACCCAGCCTTCCAACATCGGCAATTCTGTTGTGGCAACTTTATACCACTTGCCGCGACGTTGAAAAACTTCAACCTTGTCGCCATTGAACAACTCGCCCACTTGTGTGGCAGCAGCGCGGGGACCCGCACGCACAGCGAGAAAGCCTGCACCAGTCGCCGCATTATAATGGCCGGAGAGTCCATGAACTGTGCCTTCGCAATATTGTGCGCGGGCTGGAGTTGTTAAACTTGTACTCAGTATCACAGTCGATACTGCGAGTGAAAGGGCCAAAGCAATTTTACGCATAATCTATCTCCATTATGATGTGATAATTGTATTTCAATATTAAAACTCGCCTGAACGCTAGATGAATACCATTAAGCAGAAATTCCATCATTCAAAATCATAGATTGGGAAATGGTAATTATCTTCTTCTGAAATTTTTTGATAACTCGAAAATTATGAAACAAATTCCATTAGCACTCATCCTCATCGCTGCACCTGTTGCTCTATTCTTCGCAGGCAATGCCTATCTCGTTCCTCATCCCGCTGAAGCGGCCGCCGCGGCAAAGCCAAGCCAAAGCCTTGGCGACCTGTCGGCCTTAAAAACCATCATTGCAGATGTAGATAAAATCGCCAACACAGGCGACATAGTTGCCGCTGAAAAGCGGATTACCGATTTTGAATCGGCATGGGATGACGCACAATCGAAGTTGCAAGCGCTGAATGCTGAAGCGTGGGGCGTAGTGGATGGTGCTGCTGACAAAGTACTGAAAGCTTTGCGCGCTAAATCACCAGATACTGCCAAGGTTGCAGAAACGCTCACCGCTCTCAGCGTGGCCTTGGATAATCCAGATGGCGTCCCAGCCGCAGCAGGTGGCGAATTAAAAGTTTCGGGTATTGTTGTCAGCGATGCCAATGGCCACGCGCTGCCTTGCGAAGTTATGATAAAATCGTTGAAAGAGGCGATTACCACCAACAAAATCGCACAAGCCAACTCAGCCGCAGCAAATGATTTTGTGGCCAAGGCTCTGGAGCGTTGCAACGCCGATGACGATACGCACGCCGATGAATTTTCCGCTCAAGGCTTGGCCTTGGCCAGCAAGTAGGATTTAAACATGTCGAATGTCGTTGCCTATAATCGTGTACCAAAAGTCACCTTTGATTTTTGGTTGATCAAGCTCATGGCCGTCACCATGGGTGAAACTGCGGCGGATTATCTGGCTGTCAATATGGGTCTCGGCCTCACCGCCACGTCGCTGATTATGGCGGGTGTTTTGATCGTGGCTTTGATCGCACAATTTGCTCAGAAGCGTTATGTGCCTTGGGCCTATTGGCTGGCGGTGGTGCTAATCAGCATTGTGGGAACATTAGTCACCGACAATATGGTCGATAATTTTGGCATCACTCTGATAACGTCAACGCTATTGTTTACCGTCGCTTTGTCTGCAACATTTGCGCTGTGGTATAATTCTGAAAAAACCTTGTCGATCCATTCTATATTCTCTAATCGCCGCGAGGCGTTTTATTGGTTGGCAATTTTATTCACCTTTGCGCTGGGAACAGCGGCTGGTGATTTGGTGGCCGAGCAATTTGCCATTGGCTATTTGGGCACGGGAATTCTGTTTGGTATGATCATCGCATCATTGGCCTTGGGATATTTTATGTTAGGATTGGATGCGATTTTAGGGTTCTGGTTGGCTTATATTTTTACAAGGCCTCTGGGTGCATCATTCGGTGATCTATTGTCCCAACCGCGTGAATATGGTGGCTTTGGTTTAGGCACCATCATCACCAGTGCAATCTTTCTCACGGCCATTGCCGCGATTGTAATTTATATGAGCGTAACCCATGAGGGCGAAGAGCTGGCTTAAATCATTTGGCCTTCAAATGGCGCAGTAATTCGGCCAAATCCTTGGCGCGCATCACCTCCAGCTTTTCATGCAGCGCCATGATTTCGATTTCGGCTTTCAAATTCACTTCGTAATCATGCGTGGCGGCCAGTCGGTCTTTCACGGCTTGCCTGTTCTGACTCATCATAATGACGGGCGCTTGAATGGAAGCCAGCATGGACATGAACAAGTTGAGCAGAATGTAAGGGTAGGGGTCAAAGCCCACAACAAACATCACCGAATTCATCAACACCCAAACTGCAATAAATACTGCGAATATAATCAGAAATTTCCAAGAGCCGCCGAAGCTCGCCACCTGATCTGCAAGCCTATCGCCGAAAGTCATCGCCGCTTCGTGATCTGTATTGGTATCGCGCGAAATTGCTACCCGCTTTGCAACACGCTCAATCACCCTACGTTCACGTTCGGGAATATCGCCATAATCTTTTTCGAGGAGCCGCTGGGCTAAAAGTTTTACGGGGTCATTCATTGCGCAGTAAAGCCTCCATCAATCAGAATATCCTGCCCGCAAATGAGATCTGATGCGGACGAAGCGAGGAATAATATAAGGTCAGCCACCTCCACAGTTTGCCGTGGCTTTGTTTGATCATATTGGGAGCAAGTGCTTGCGCCAATAAAAATGGCGCGCGCAAGTTTACCGCGTTCACCCAATCCCAATCTTCAACACTGGTATCGAAAATAGATTTGATTGTGGTGACACCAGCATTGTTCACTAAAATATCAATGGTACCGTAAGCTTTCAACGCGGTCTTAGCAGCGGCACGTGGGCCCTCGACTGTGGCCAAATCTGCCGAAATGGGAACACAACGCCGCCCCATGCTGGCTATAAGTTCGGTGACTTCCTTCAACGCTTTTTCATCGCGGCCCACGGCGGCAATATCCGCACCGGCATCGGCCAAAACTTTGCACGCTTCAAAGCCAATGCCTTTGGTGGCCCCAGTTACCAATGCGCGCTTGCCAGCTAATGAAAAACGTTTCTGCCACTCAGACATTCCAAACTCCTTCAATTTGTAACTGCACGCTAGCAATTCCTAGTGCCGTGATCTAGTAAAGCAAAATCAGATTCTGAGGAGCGCACATCATGGCACAAAAGAAACATAAAATTGCAATGTTAACAGCGGGCGGCTTGGCCCCGTGCCTATCAGCTGCAGTGGGCGGCTTGATTGCGGAGTATTCGAAGAAGCTCCCCAAGGCCGAAATCATTGGCTATCGCAATGGCTATATGGGCCTGCTCAAGGGTTGGTCTGTGAAGGTCACGCCAGCGGTGCGCAAGAACGCTGACGTTTTGCTGCAACATGGCGGTTCACCCATCGGCAACAGCCGCGTGAAACTAACCAATGTGAAAGATTGCATCAAACGCGACTTGGTGTCGGAAGGCCAAGACCCACTGAAAGTTGCCGCTGAACAATTGGTGAAAGACGGCATTACCATTCTGCATACCATCGGTGGTGATGATACTAACACAACGGCAGCAGATTTGGCCGCCTATCTCAAAGCCAATAATTATGATCTCACAGTTGTAGGTTTACCGAAGACAGTGGACAATGACGTGATCCCCATTCAACAGACTTTGGGTGCAGTCACTGCGGCAGAGCAGGGTGCCATATTCTTTGAAAACTGCATCAACGAACAATCCACCAATCCGCGCATGTTACTCATCCACGAAGTGATGGGCCGCAACTGTGGCTGGCTGACCGCTGCCACAGCCGAGACCTATCGCAAGCGCCTCAAGAAATTGAAGTTCGTGCCCGACTTTAATTTGTCGATGGCCCATAAAGATATTGATGCGGTTTACCTGCCAGAGATTGCAATTGATCTTGAAGCTGAAGCCAAGCGCTTGAAAAAGATTATGGACAAGAAAGATTGCGTGACCATTTTCCTCAGCGAAGGCGCAGGCATTAACGACATCGTTGCTGAAATGTCCGCACGCGGTGAGGTGCCGGATCGTGACGCATTCGGCCATGTGCAAATTGATAAGATCAACCCCGGCGCATGGTTCGCCAAACGTTTTGCCAGCATGGTGGGTGCAGAAAAAACATTGGTGCAAAAATCAGGTTATTTCGCCCGCTCGTCGAAAGCGAATAAAGAAGATTTGGCCTTGATCAAGTTGATGGTGAAAGAGGCCGTGAAGAGTGCACTCAAGGGTGTGAGCGGTGTGATCGGCCATGACGAGGGCAAGAAGAACGTGCTCCGCGCCATCGAATTCCCGCGCATTAAAGGCGGCAAGGAGTTCGACACGAAAGCCAAATGGTTCGGCGCGATGTTGAAAGATATTGGCCAGTCCAAGGGTAAAAAGGTTGAAGTTACGCACTAAGCTAAATAAAATTTCGAAATCCTGAAAACAAGGCGACGGATATTTCCGTCGCCTTCGTCTTGTTGATATGTAAATCAACAATCGGGACTTAAATGATGCGGGGACTCCCTCTTATTAATAGCAAATATTGGCTGGCACTCATTCTCGCCAGTATTTTCGGCACCAACACGGGAGATCTTATTTCTGAATATTTCCACCTCGGCAATGTGGCAGGTTTACCCTATTTAGCAGTGGCCCTCGCTGCCATTTTTCTATTTGAAAAAGCCAGTCCATGGATCAGCGCAGTTTACTTCTGGGCGGCCATTATTGTCATTCGCACTGCCGCCACAAATGTTGCTGATGCCACTCATGGTATGGGAGTTTATGGCATTGGTGCCGTGGTTGGTTTAATCGCAGCTTTCATATTTGCTGTTCGCCTTTATAAAAAGCGCGTTGATGCAAACCCAAGCAACACCGCAACGCCCCGTGTCGATAGCCTCTATTGGCTCACCATGGCGCTGGCTGGAATTGTCGGCACGTTAGTGGGCGATCTTTCGTCTGCTGCATTCGGCTTTGTAAATTACGGCATAGCCCACATCGCAAGCCTGGCACCGGGTGGCTTTGATTTCTCGTGGATGCAGACAGGTCATGCTGCTGGCACCATCATTTTCGGTGCAGCCATTGCGTGGGTGATTTCGCGTTATTCTTGGAGCCAACTGGCCAAGCCATTTCAATATTGGACATTGCTGGCACTTATCAGAACCGCAGGCACAGCAGCAGGGGATTACATCGCCCACACCAGCCTCGGACTTTATAATTCCACAATCTTAACCGGCTTTGCTTTTGCGGTGATCATCATGGTTTTTTACGTGATTGAAAATGGCAACCAAACCAAGCGCATGGCTGTTGGCCAGCCGGCTTGATGCTTCCATCTCTGCTACCATAAATTTGACCATAAGGAGTAAGACATGTTTAAATCCAAAAACAAAAATCACATCACTTTGGCTATAGCATTAAGCGTTGGACTAGCCAGCCTTGCAACACCCATGACCGCCTTTGCTGCAAGTGCTGGAAAGGATTTGGGCGTGGTTGCTCCAGCGCAATTGTGCAGTGACCTCACCAAAACTGATCTCACCAACATTGGTGGGGCAGGCAGCTCCATCACATCCGCGAAGGAAGAAACGGCCAACAAAACTCAAATGTGTACGGTTGAAGGCATACTGGCTCCGGCAATAAAGTTTACAGTCAAACTTCCCATTGCCACTTACACGCAGCGTTATATGCAGCTGGGTTGTGGAGGATTATGCGGTCACATCAGTTTGGAAGTGGGTGCTGCCGATGGTTGTGCTCCGCTTGCTGCGGGTGGCTTTGTGATTGGCACCACCAATATGGGCCATGATGATCAAGGTGGTGCGTTTGGCAAAGACCCGCAAAAGCTGGTAGACTTTGCCTATCTTGCCGAACATCTCACAGCGCTCACCTCGAAAGCTTTGATCAAAGCCTATTACGGTAAGGCGCAAGCCTACTCCTATTTCAATGGTTGTTCCGATGGTGGCCGCGAAGCTTTGATGGAAGCGCAGCGTTACCCTGATGATTTCAACGGCATCATCGCAGGCGCACCCGCTATGCTGTTTCAATTCCAAAACAGTTTGCATCATGGTTGGCTCGCCACACAAAACCATGACGCTAATGGCAAAGCGATTTTACTGTCTGCAAAATTACCTGTGTTGCACCAAGCTGTGGTGAAAGCCTGTGATAAGCTGGATGGTGTTGAAGATGGTTTGCTGTCTGATCCCCGCATTTGCAAATTTGATGTGTCAACCGTGCAATGCGCTGCTGGTGCCAGTGATACATCCGCCTGTCTTACGGCTGCTGAAGCCGTCGTAGCACGTAAATTTTATGAAGGGCCGCATGATTCAGCAACAGGCCAACGCCTCATAGTTGGTGGGCCGCAATATGGTTCAGAGCTGGCATGGTCTGGCGTATTTGTGCCTGATGCTGCTGATGACGATGTGATGAGCCGGATGATTTCTGAGGACGCTCTCACCGGGTTAATCTTCGAAAAATCACCGCCAGTAGGATACACCCTGAAAGATCTGAAGTTTGATGCCTCAACCGTGGCATTGTTGAAAGATCGTCACCCACTACTGGACGCGACAAATCCAGAACTAGCACCTTTTGCAGATGCTGGTGGAAAATTGATCTTGTGGCATGGCTGGTCTGATCAACACATTTCGCCCATCACCACCATTGCCTACCATGAAGCGCTGCAAGCCACATTGGGCAAAGACAAAGTTGAAGCCTTCGAACGCCTTTATGTTTTGCCCGGCGTAGAACATTGTGGGCGTGGCGATGGCCCATCATCCATTGATTTGCTCACCGCCATGATGAACTGGGTGGAGCAGGGCGTGGCACCTGATGCTATAGCCTCAACTACAGATCAAGCAGAGCCCAGCAATTTTGGCCAACCTGATATGGGGCCTCCCGGCGGCAACAAAAAAGGCCCACCTCCAGCACCTTCAGCCCCTGCAAAAACTGTGACACGGCCTGTGTTCCCTTATCCAGCCATTGCCACATACAAAGGCTCAGGCGATATAGCCGATGCCGCCAACTATGATCGTGGTCCAGCACTTTACAGCGAGCCCGTTTCAGCTTGGGCCGGATCAGATTTCTTCAAACCTTATAAAGCGGGTATGAAGTAAATGTATAAGTTGATGCGCTCATCATTGCCGCTTTTGAATTCCATGCGATCCAGCGGCAGCAAAGCGAAACCTCACACTTGGTCCACCAAATGGGTGCATTGGTTGGCGGGCGGATTGTTGGCTTTTGCCGGATTTGTGAATGGCAACGTAGCAGGTGCATTGTTCAGCCCCAGCGCCATGATGACGGAGACGATTGTTGGTGTTGTCCTTACAGTGCTTTATATTTATCTGTGGTTCTGGGTGCGCGGGCCAGGCGGTGGTTCGCGTCTACCAGTGGAGGCTCCAAAATGGGAACGCATTTTGGCCAAATTCGTTCATACCGGAATTTATGTGTGCATTGCGGGCGCATTGTTGAGCGGCTTTGCGATGGCTTATCTTGCTCCCTCTGATGTTGTTGTGAATGCGCCAGCCGAGGAGATAGTTTCGCTCTCCCAGCGCTTTGCAAATATCCGTGACTTCCGCGAATTTATTTCGCAATCGCTGGGTTGGCTGGTTGCCTTGCACATTTGCGGCGCTCTTTGGCACCGCATCGTGCGCAACGACGGCGTGTTGCAATCGATATTGCCAAGATTTGGTTTCCCAAAAAAGGATGCAGCCCCTAAGATACTATAATCTTGCATGAGCAGCTCTCGCCCAAGGCATGGAACCTTACGCCGCCGCTTGTGCTGCGGTGTGGATGCATGGCGATGCCGCGAATGCCTTTGCCAACCAGCATTTTAACGCTGAGGATTTGATCTCCAAAATCAGGTGAAATCTGCCCTTCCACAAGCCAAAAGCCTCTGCTATAGCCCGCCCACTGAAATGCCCCGGGGCCAAAAGCCTTAAGTGCAATGCGGACGTGGTGAAATTGGCAGACACGCAAGATTTAGGTTCTTGTGAGGAAACTCGTGGGGGTTCAAGTCCCTCCGCCCGCACCAAGTTTTAATGCGCCGATCTTTCCCGGAATGGCCCCAACTGAAAGTAGAGATTGATATTATGCAAGTTACAGAAACACTCAATTCCGGCCTGAAGCGTGAGTTTAAAGTGGTGGTGAACGCCGCTGAACTCTCAAAAGAAATGGATGCCAAGCTGAAAGACATGGCTGGCAAAGCCCAAATTAAAGGCTTCCGTCCCGGCAAAGTTCCAGTGGCGCATTTGAAGAATATGTACGGCAAATCAATGATGGCCGAAGTGATTCAGACAACTGTTGATGCACAATCAAAGCAAGTGTTTGCAGATCGCAAATTGAAGCCTGCATATCAACCAGAAGTGAAGCTGCCTGAAGATGAAGCCGAAGTGAATGCCGTGATGGATGGCAAAGCCGATCTCTCATTCTCACTCGCTGTGGAAGTGATTCCTGAATTTGAAGTTAAAGATTTCTCTGGCATTGAACTGAGCAAGCATGTTGTGGCCCATTCCGACGCCCACATTGACGAAGCGTTGAATCGTTTGGCAGACCAATACAAATCCTTCGAAGTCAAAGCCGAAGGTGCTGCGGCGGCAACTGGCGACAAAGTGAATATCAACTTTGTAGGCTCGATTGACGGCGTTGAATTTGCAGGCGGCAAGGGCGACGACATTCCGCTCGAAATTGGCTCCAACCAATTCATCCCCGGCTTTGAAGAACAATTGATCGGTGCCAAGGTTGGCGACGAGCGCACCTTGAAAGTGACGTTCCCAGAAAACTACGGTTCCAAAGAACTGGCAGGCAAAGCTGCTGAATTTGCGGTGAAAGTAAACGGCATTGAAGCAGCAGGCGAAGGCAAGATCGACGAAGATTTCGCCAAGCGTTTAGGCTTTGAAGATTTGGCCAAGTTGAAGGACATGGTTAAAACAGGTCTGGACCGTGAATTCAGCCAAATGACTGCTATGAAGCTAAAGCGCGATGTGCTCGATGCCATGGACAAGCAATATACTTTCGATCTTCCAGAAAAATTAGTTGAAGCCGAATTCAATAACATCTGGGCAGCCCTGAACGGCGAAATGCAAAAAGCTGGCAAAACTTTCGTGGATGAAGGCACCACTGAAGATGCAGCTCGCATCGAATACCGCGCCATCTCTGAACGCCGCGTGCGTTTGGGCCTCGTGCTCGGCACCATCGGTGAAAAAGAAGGCGTGCAAGTTGCTGATCAAGAATTGCAGCAAGCCCTCATCGGCCGCGCCCGCCAATTCCCCGGTCAAGAAAAGCAAGTGTTCGATTACTACCGCAAGAATGGCAACGCGCTGATGGAATTGCGCGGCCCAATTTTTGAACAAAAAGTTGTTGATGTGATCGTCGGCAAAGCCAAAGTTTCCGATAAGTCAGTCACCCGCGAAGAGTTGAAAGCGCTGGTTGAAGACGAAGAAGAAAGCGCTGCAGCGTAAGAGAGTTTAGAAACTAATTTTGAAACCTCGCAGGCGACTGCGAGGTTTTTTTATTTTGAATCACACCACTCAACTGTCATCGCCGGATTCATTCCGGCGACCCATGGTGCAGCAATTTCGAATTTCACAATAGGTCCACCATGGTTCCCCGCAACAAGTGCGGGGATGACAATACGTGATATCAGATCATTGGAACCACTTTCGTCTAACCAATATCTTCCCGTCTAAACTATTGAGGAGTCTGACAGCTTCCAAAACTTACCAGTACAGTTCCCAAAATTGTTGCAACTTCGACAAACGAAGATGTATTTTTGGAAATTTTTGCAAACATTGCGTGCTCTGGAACTTCGATATTTACGAAGCCTAATGAATAAGAAGCCTTCATTGAGAAGTCATTGCATCCTGTGTTATCACATCGACTATAAGTGCCGCGCTTCCAATCTATGTGAACTGCAATATAACTTTTTACGGGTTCACAACCAACGCCAGAGCTGCAACTCTGCTTTTGATCTACTGTACAAGTAGTAACGGCAAAAGCTGGAGACGCCAAAAAAAATACAAATGAGAACGCAAATAGAAATGGCCTCATATTTTTTTCCCCTCGCTCAATAGTCGTAACCACCTTGGCCATTACCTCATTCAGCGCCATAAGTAAAATATTGCGTCACTTCACAGAATTTCTCTACCAACTGCTGGGCCGTTCACCCAGTTTTGCTCTTCAGCATCTCGCTGCGGTGTTGCAGCCTGAATCCTAATATCCAACCCCAAATCCAACACGGGAGCAGAATGCGTCAAAGCTCCACTTGAAATTATATCAACGCCAGTTTCAGCAATCGCCCTCACTGTTGACAGGTTCACATTGCCGGAAGCCTCGCACAGCATTTTTCCGGCCACCGTCCGAACAGCTTTCCGCAATTGGTCCAAACTCATATTATCCAGCAGCACCACATCAGCACCTTCAGCGATCACTTCTTTAAGCTGGTGCAAATTATCGACTTCAATTTCAATCTTCACCAAATGGCCCACACTGGCTTTGGCCGCGTGTAGGGCAGCGGCCACTCCTCCGGCCACGGCGATGTGATTGTCTTTAATCAGCACGGCGTCATCCAAGCCGAAACGATGGTTCATGCCGCCACCGCAGCGCACGGCATATTTTTCGAAGGCGCGAAGGCCGGGTGTGGTTTTGCGGGTATCGGCGATTTTGGCTTTGGTGTGAGCAATCTCGGCGGCAAATTTTGCGGTGAGTGAAGCAATGCCAGAAAGACGACCGAGATAATTTAGTGCCACCCGTTCGCCCGACAATAAAGCGCGGGCCGGGCCGGATATGCGGGCGACTTCGGTGCCCGCTGAAACATGACCACCATCACCCACCAGAATTTCAAATTTCAAATTGGGGTCCATCATGCGGAACGCGGCTTGCGCAAAAGCCATGCCCGCGATCACACCCACTTGTCTCGATGCAATTACTGCCGTCGCCAAAGCGGATGCTGGAATAGTGGCTTGGCTGGTAATGTCTCCAGCGCGGCCTAAATCTTCATTGAGTGCGGCGCGTACCGCTTCTTCAATGAGCAGGGGATTGATCATGTGGCATCCTCAGCAATTTTATGGGCTTCAGCCAAAGTGAAATGCGAACGCTTGGCTAGAGCCGGAACGGGCAAAGGAAAATCAGTTCTAAAATGCCCACCGCGACTTTCATGCCGAACCAATGCAGCAGCTGCAATCATCAGGCACGACGTGGCCATATTTTTCAAACTCAAAGTCTTCGCCTGTTTTTGAATATGAGCAATTTTCTTGAGTGATGATACGAGGCCTGAATGGTTGCGCACCACACCCACATGCTGCGTCATGGCATGTCGAAGTTCAGCCTCTAAGCCATCTCCCTCTTTCATGGATTGCGCATCGCTGGTTGACTTGCCTGGTTTGACCGGCGAAAATTCCAGTGCGCCAATATCTTCGGCAATACAAGCTGCAAATACCACGGCCTCTAACAATGAATTGGACGCCAAGCGATTGGCACCGTGAACACCTGTGCAGGCCACTTCTCCGGCAGCCCACAATCCTTGCAAGCTAGTGCGGCCCTTCTCATCGGTTTCTATGCCGCCCATGTGATAATGTTCGGCTGGAAGAATAGGTATAAGATCAGTGGACGGATCAATTCCAGCACTCATGCAAATGGCATAAACTGTCGGGAACTTATCCTTGAAGGCAGCACCAATCGCGGTGCGGCAATCGAGAAACGCTTTACGCCCCGCTTGAATTTCGGCAAAAACCGCACGCGCCACAATATCGCGCGGAGCCAATTCTGCATCGGCGTGAATATCGAGCATGAAGCGCTTGCCTGCTCCATTGAGCAATGTTGCGCCATCGCCGCGCAAAGCCTCGGTGGCCAGTGGGGCAGGGTCACGACCCACATCAATCGCAGTCGGGTGAAACTGCACAAATTCGGCATCAGCAATCACCGCTCCGGCGCGTGCCGCAATCGCCAAACCAATGCCGCGAGACTCGACTGGATTGGTGGTCACTTCAAATAAATGTCCAATGCCTCCCGTGGCCAGCACAATGGCGCTGGCGGAATAGGTGATGAGCGCACCTTCTTTATTTTCGACCAGAATGCCAGTGACACGACCATCAACACACACAAGTTCTTGTGCTGTGAGACCAGCGATCACTTCAATTGACGGCGCATCAGTAACTGCAATGTGCAGCGCTTCCATAATCGCTTTGCCAGCCGTGTCGCCTTTCACGCGCACAATTCGGCGTTCAGAATGGGCAGCCTCACGCGATTGCACCAGCTTGCCTTCAAGGTCACGATCAAACGGAACACCATACGAGAGCAGATCATAAATGCGGGCTCGCGCTTCCTGCGCCATGGACAAGACTTGCGCTTCATCAACAATACCAGCGCCTGCCACCATCGTATCATGCGTATGTTTCTCTGGTGTATCACCATCAGACAATGCCGCAGCAATTCCACCTTGCGCCCACACTGATGAGGCGCCTGAACCTATGGGTGCTGTTGATAAAATGGTGACCGGATGAGGCGCAAGTTTCAGCGCACAGAATAGTCCTGCCAACCCACCACCGATAATTAAAATAGGCGCAGTCACTATTTCAAATCAATCATGCGCTGCACAGATGCCCGCGCCCGAACCGCAAGGGCTGGATCAATTTTCACTTCCTCAGTGAGGTTTTGGAGTGAGTTCAAAATCGCAGGCAATGTGATACGGCGCATATGCGGGCAGAAATTGCAGGGGCGAATGAAATCCACATCGGGAGTCTCAGCCGCCACATTGTCGCTCATCGTGCATTCGGTCACCATGAGAACTTGCTTGGGCTTACGGTCCTTCACATATTTAATCATCGCCGCAGTGGATCCCGAAAAATCACATTCCGCGATCACTTCAGGCGGGCATTCAGGATGTCCGATAATTTCCAAGCCGGGATGAGCGGCGCGATATTCCCGAATTTCGGCAGCCGTAAAACGCTCATGCACTTCGCAAGCCCCAGCCCATGAAATGATTTTCACTTTCGTTTGTGCTGCCACATTGGCCGCCAAATATTGATCGGGCAAAAAGATCACCACAGGCACGCCCAAACTTTCCACCACTTGAACTGCATTGGAAGACGTGCAGCAAATATCAACTTCAGCTTTCACATCAGCAGAGGTATTCACATAAGCCACCACTGGAACACCGGGGTGCTTGGCCCGCAGCGCCCGAACATCAGCCCCCATAATCGATTCAGCCAATGAGCAACCAGCACGTGAATCCGGAATCAAAACCATTTTTTCGGGGCAGAGGAGCTTCGAAGTCTCCGCCATAAAATGAACCCCACCCTGAACAATAATATCAGCCGTGGTCAATGCCGCTTGCTTGGCGAGATAAAGACTATCACCCACCACATCACCAACACCGTGATAAATCTCCGGCACCTGATAATTATGCGCCAGAATAACGGCGTTGCGTTCGCGCTTCAGGCGGTTGATGGCATGAATATAAGGCGCATGAACCATCCACTCGGATTCGGGAACAACGCGCTTCATGCGATCGTAAATATGGGCGGTTTCGCGGCCGATGGCTGGTGACCATTTGAGGACCGGGGCCGAAGCCAATTGCTGATCGAGATTCATGAATTTGGTCCCCCAAAATAACGCCAACACGCATATGGCCCTAGCTTATGCGAATTCAATTGTCGATTGCAAATGATGCGACGGATTTTGTGGCCCAAATCCGTCATCTTGGAAATTGAGGAATGAACAATTGCAAAAAGCCGCCGAAATTCTTGGATCGATGAAACATAATGGTGACCAAGCCACGGGCCACACCTGGTCAACCAAATGGGTGCATTGGCTGGCGGGTGGATTCTTGGCCTATGCGGGCATCATCAATGGTAAAGTGGTGGACGCATTATTCAGCCCCAGCGCCATGCAAACCGAAACAATCATTGGCGCTGTTTTGGCAGCGCTCTATCTATACTTATGGTTCTGGGTGCGTGGGCTAGGTGGCGGTTCGCGGTTGCCAAACGATGCGCCGCGCTGGGAGCGCCAGTTGGCAAAACTGGTTTACATGGCATTATACGCGAGCATTGCAGCAGTACTTCTAAGCGGTTTCGCCATGGTCTATCTTGCTCCCACCGATGTGATTGTCGCGGCACCTATCCACCAGATTTTGCATATGACATCGCGCTTTGCCTATATAAGAGTCTTCCACGAATTTGCCTCCGGTGTTTTAGCTTTGGCCTTCGGCCTGCATTTTGTCGGAGCCCTCTGGCACCGCATCGTGCGCCGCGATGGTGTGATGCAATCAATTTCGTTATTAAAGCGACGATAAGCAAAGTGAACGTTTGGGGGTGCAAATCCAAATTGGGGCCTTTTCCCCCACCCCCTTCCACTTCTGCTTAACCCTCCCTATCTATAGTGACTGATTTGCAGTGATTCACGAAAACGAGGGTACTATGCGCGATCCATTTAACTTTGCTCCTGAGGCCGCTTTTTGGCCTTCCGTTATTCAACAAGAATCGCGCGGTGAGCGCGTTTATGATTTGCCGTCGCGGCTTTTGCGCGAACGCATCATTTTCATCACCGGGCCGATTGATGATCAGGTGGCCGCGTCCGTTTGTATGCAGCTTTTGTTCCTTGAGGCCGAAAACCCCAAGAAGGAAATTGCCATGTATATCAACTCGCCCGGTGGCGTAGTTTCATCTGGCCTTTCGATTTATGACACCATGCAGTTCATTCGCCCGCAAATTTCCACCATGGTGATGGGGCAGGCGGCTTCAATGGGTTCACTGTTGCTTTGCGCAGGCGCTGCTGGCCAACGTTTCGCTTTGCCGCATTCTTCAGTGATGGTGCATCAGCCATCTGGCGGCTATTCCGGTCAAGTGACCGATATTATGATCCACGCCAAAAACGTTGAAGCGCTGAAGCGCCGCCTCAATGAAATCTACGTAAAACACACGGGTCGCACCATTCAGGACGTTGAAAACGCTCTCGAACGTGACAATTTCTTGACGGCTGAGGAAGCTGTTGCATTTGGTTTAATCGATAAAGTTCTCGATAAACGCCCAGAACTGAGCGATTCCAAATAGTTACGTCATTGTATTGCAGTTTTAGGTGAGCAGTCCTTGTTATAAAAAAGCAAGGATTGTTTAACTTAACGCTGTGCAAGCTAGATTTGAGTCGCTGGAAGGGGCTATGCTCGCCCAGTTGATTTGATTTTTGAGTCCGCCGACCGATAGGAGTTGATATGAGCAAGAACGCACCCACCGACAGCAAGAATACGCTGTATTGCTCGTTCTGTGGCAAAAGCCAACATGAAGTGCGCAAGCTTATCGCTGGCCCAACCGTTTTCATCTGCGATGAATGCGTTGAACTGTGCATGGATATTATCCGCGAAGAAAACAAAACTTCGCTGACCAAATCCAAAGACGGTGTGCCAACACCGCATGAAATTCGCAAAGTGCTGGATGATTATGTGATCGGCCAAGACCATGCCAAGCGCGTGCTCTCAGTTGCGGTTCACAATCATTATAAGCGCTTGAATCACGGTTCCAAGAATGGCGAGGTTGAATTAGCAAAATCCAACATTCTGCTGGTGGGCCCAACAGGTTCCGGCAAAACTTTGCTGGCCCAAACTCTGGCCCGCATTCTCGATGTTCCATTTACAATGGCCGACGCCACCACATTGACCGAAGCCGGTTATGTGGGTGAAGACGTTGAAAACATCATTCTGAAATTGTTGCAATCGGCTGATTATAATGTTGAGCGTGCACAACGCGGCATTGTCTACATCGACGAAATCGACAAGATCAGCCGCAAGTCTGATAACCCTTCAATTACCCGCGACGTTTCGGGCGAAGGCGTGCAACAGGCTTTGCTGAAAATTATGGAAGGCACAGTTGCTTCGGTTCCACCGCAAGGTGGCCGCAAGCATCCGCAGCAGGAGTTCCTGCAGGTGGATACATCTAACATTCTCTTCATCTGCGGCGGTGCATTTGCAGGCTTGGAGCGGATTATTTCTCAGCGTTCAAAAGGCACAGGCATGGGCTTTGCCGCCACGGTGCGCGGTCCTGACGATCGTCGCATGGGTGCGGTGTTGCGCGAACTTGAGCCAGAAGATTTGCTGCGCTTTGGTTTGATCCCAGAATTTGTGGGTCGTCTGCCGGTTGTGGCAACCTTGGAAGATCTTGATGAAATTGCTCTCGTGCAAATTCTCAACGAACCCAAGAACGCCATCGTAAAGCAATATCAACGCTTGTTCGAAATGGAAGGTGTGAAGCTCACACTGCCAGATGAAGCGTTGAAATCCATTGCGCGCAAAGCTATTGATCGCAAGACGGGTGCGCGTGGTTTGCGCTCCATCATGGAAACGATTTTGCTAGATACCATGTATGATCTGCCCGGCATGGACGGCGTAGAAGAAGTGGTGATTTCAAAAGAAGTTGTCGACGGTGACGCCAAGCCACTGCTGATTTATGCTGATCGCGATAAACAGTCGAACGGCAAATTAGCTCCGGCCTCTGCATAAAAATCGGGGGTTGAAACCGCAAGGTTTCAACTCCACATCACTGTCATCAAAACATGCGCAGCCGCTTTCTTCACAAGGGCTTAAGTCGCAAAGGAACCGAGAATGACAAAGAAGAATTTGCCGACTGAAACTTTGCCCGTATTGCCATTGCGCGATATTGTGGTGTTTCCGCACATGATCGTGCCGCTGTTTGTGGGCCGTGAAAAGTCGATCAAGGCGCTCGAAGAAGTGATGCGCGAAGACAAGCGCATTATGCTTGTCGCCCAAAAAAATCCGGGTGATGATGATCCGGCTGTCGATACGATTTATGAAGTGGGCACACTGGCTCAAGTTCTTCAGCTATTAAAATTGCCAGATGGCACAGTGAAAGTTTTGGTTGAAGGTGTTGAGCGCGCCAAGGTGGAGAAATTCACCGATCGCACTGATTTCTTCGAGGCCGAAATTTCTTTGCTTCCGAACATTATCAATGCCAACACCGATGCCGAGGCTTTGGCCCGCACCGCTGTCACGCAATTTGAATCCTATGTGAAGCTCAACAAAAAAGTGCCGCAAGAAGTTTTGGCCACCATTGGCCAGATCACTGATCAAGCCAAACTGGCTGATACGATTGCTGCGCATTTGGCCATCAAAATTTCGGACAAGCAAGCGCTTCTCGAAATTCAATCAGTTGAAGAACGTTTCGAAAAAGCTTTTGCTTTCATGGAAGGTGAGATCTCGGTTCTACAGGTTGAAAAGCGCATCCGTGGCCGTGTGAAACGTCAGATGGAAAAGACCCAACGCGAGTATTATTTGAATGAGCAAATGAAAGCCATTCAGAAAGAGCTTGGCGATGGCGAAGGCGAGAAGGATGAGATTGGCGAACTTGAAGCCAAAATCGCCGCCACAAAATTTAGCAAGGAAGCGCGTGAGCGCGCTGATGCAGAAATCAAAAAACTGCGACAGATGAGCCCGATGTCGGCAGAAGCCACAGTGGTACGCAATTATCTCGATTGGTTGTTGAACATTCCATGGGGCAAAAACTCCAAGGTGAAGAACGATCTTGAGTTTGCTCAAGGCGTTTTGGATACGGATCACTTTGGCTTGGAAAAAGTCAAAGAACGCATCATCGAATATCTCGCGGTGCAAAGCCGCACCAACAAACTGCGGGGTCCAATTCTCTGCCTCGTCGGTCCTCCTGGTGTGGGTAAGACTTCGCTCGGTAAATCCATTGCTAAAGCCACAGGCCGCGAATTCGTGCGCATGAGCTTGGGTGGGGTTCGGGATGAATCTGAAATTCGGGGTCATCGCCGCACTTACATTGGTTCCATGCCCGGCAAGATCATTCAGTCAATGAAGAAGGCCAAGAAATCCAATCCACTTTTCTTGTTGGATGAAATCGACAAAATGGGCATGGATTTCCGTGGCGATCCTTCAGCAGCCTTGCTTGAAGTGTTGGATCCAGAACAAAACGGCACATTCATGGACCACTATCTTGAGGTGGAATATGACTTGTCGAATGTGATGTTCGTGACCACCTCAAACACGCTGAACATTCCGCCTGCTTTGCTGGACCGCATGGAAATCATTCGCCTTGCTGGTTACACCGAAGAAGAAAAAGCTGAAATCGCCAAGCGCCATCTTGTGCCGAAAGCCATGGAAAACCATGGTCTCGATAAGAAGGAATTTGAAGTCACCGCTGATGCTATCACTGAAGTGATCCAAAGCTACACCCGCGAATCCGGCGTGCGTAATTTAGAGCGCGAAATGAACACGCTTTCACGCAAAGCCGTGAAGGACCTGATGACCAACAAGAAAAAGAAGGTCAAAGTCGACGTGGAATTGGCGCAGAAATATCTGGGCGTTCCAAAATATAAGCACGGCATGGCCGAAGGCGAAGATCAAGTCGGCGTTGTTACCGGCCTCGCCTGGACCGAAGTGGGTGGGGAGCTTCTCACTATCGAAGCGTTGATGATGCCCGGCAAAGGCAAAATGACGGTGACCGGCAATCTGAAAGACGTGATGAAGGAATCAATTTCAGCAGCATCGTCTTATGTGCGCAGCCGTGCTCCAAACATTGGTGTGAAACCGCCGATGTTTGATAAGAAGGATATTCACGTGCATGTGCCGGAAGGTGTAACGCCGAAGGATGGTCCATCTGCTGGCATCGCCATGGCGACAGCCATTGTGTCAGTGCTCACCGGAATTCCAGTGCGCAAAGATATTGCCATGACTGGTGAAATCACTCTGCGGGGCAGGGTGCTGCCCATCGGTGGTCTCAAGGAAAAACTTTATGCTGCTCTTCGTGGCGGCATCAAGAAAGTGATGATCCCGATCGAGAACGTGAAGGATTTGGCTGATATTCCACCATCAGTGAAAAACGGCATGGAAATCGTTCCAGTCACCATGATGGATGATGTGTTGAAGCACGCTCTTGTGCGTCAACCGGAAGCCATTATTTGGGATGAGGTCGCCGAAGAAGCCGCCGCCGCCGCAAGAGCCGCAGCGGAGCGTTCAAGCGAAGGTGCGAGAGCCCATTAACTTCGCCCCTGCGTGAACGCAATCTTCATTGCGAACACAGCGAAGACACCAGCAAAAGTATAATCAACCCCGCGCATCACGCGGGGTTTATTTTTGAGCCACGTCACTAATTTCTCCGCACCAAAGATCATCAGAATCGAGAGCGGAGTGTTGATCACCACAAAATAAATTCCGAGAAATAAAAGTTTCGATGTCACATGCGGATCGGTGGCGGAGACGAACTGCGGCAAGAAAGTGATGAAGAACAGCACCACTTTTGGGTTTGTCATATTGATGCTAATTCCCATGAAGAAACTGCTCAACATTGACACAGGTTTTTTGTCGACATTGCCGACATTCAATGACGAACCATTGCGAATAGCGTCCAAAGCTAACCACAACAAATAACCCGCACCCACAATTTTAAGAATCAAAAACCCCGTGTGAGACGCAGCAATCAAAGCCGATACACCAAAGGCCGCCAGTAATGTGTGAACTACACAGCCCACGTTGGCCCCCATGGCCGACGCCATCCCCGCATTGCGGCCAGAGGCCATAGTGCGTGACAAAAACAAACTCATATCCGGCCCCGGTGTAATGAACAGCAGGATCGAAGCGATCGAATAGGTGAGGAGGGTTTGAAGGTCTGGAATGAAGGTCATGTTTCAATACTAAACTGCTATAAAAAATGTGCAATCCCTTCTCCTTCCCCGCGCTGCGAGGAAGGGGAGGGAAGAGGAGATTTGCACAGCTTCAAAATACTTCCAAAACCACAAACCTATGCGCTATTCTCTTCCCATGCCTGCACCCACTTTCATCCATCTCCGCGTCCACACGGCTTATTCGCTGTCCGAAGGTGCTTTGCCCATTAAGAAACTGGCTGGCATGGCCAAGGACATGCACATGCCAGCTTTGGCGATAAGCGATACGGGCAACCTGTTTGGGGCACTCGAATTTTCTGAGGCGGTTTCAACCAAAGGTATTCAACCCATTATTGGCTTGGCACTGAAAGTTGATCTGGCCGTCACGGCAGAAAAGGCTAACGCATTCCAACAGCAAACGGGATTGAAACGCCACACCAGTGTGGTGCTGATTGCCAAAAATGAATTGGGTTATCAAAACCTGATGAAGCTCTCGTCCAGTTCCTTTCTGGATGTGGCCGACAACGCCGAGCCGCATGTGTCATGGGCGAAATTTTTGGCTTGTGCTGAGGGTTTAATTTGTCTCTCTGGCGGACCAGAGGGGCCATTGAACGATGCGCTGGTACAAGGCCAAGCACCGCTCGCTGTTCAGCACGCCACCCAACTCAAGGCGCTATTCGGGGATCGCTTTTATATAGAACTGCAACGCCACGGCACTGAGAATGAACGCGCCGCCGAACAAGGCCTCATCGATATCGCCTACGAACATGCAATCCCACTGGTCGCCACCAACGAATGTTACTTCGCAACACCCGATGACTATGTGGCCCATGATGCATTGATCTGCATTGCTGGCGGCGAGGTGGTGGCCGCAGACGACCGCAGACGTTTGACGCCCGAACATTTTTTCAAAACCCAAGCCGAGATGGCAGCGCTTTTTGCTGATATTCCTGAGGCGGTTGAAAACACCATCGAAATCGCCAAGCGCTGTTCTTATTGGGTGAAAGGCCGCAAGCCCATTCTGCCGCGCTTTGCGGAGGGCGATGAGGGCGAAGAGCTGCGCAAACTCGCCGAAATCGGAATGGAAAAGCGCCTCGCAACCCGTGGGCTTGTGGATGGTTATACCCAGCAGCACTATCAAGAACGTTTAGCCTTTGAGCTCAGCGTTATCACCCGCATGGATTTCCCAGGTTACTTTTTGATCGTTGCGGATTTTATCACCTGGGCCAAGAACCATGGTATTCCTGTCGGGCCGGGCCGTGGTTCGGGTGCGGGTTCCATGGTTGCCTATGCGCTTACAATTACTGATCTTGATCCCTTCCGCTTCAATCTTCTATTCGAGCGCTTTCTCAATCCTGAACGTGTATCTATGCCCGACTTTGATATAGACTTTTGTCAGGATCGTCGCGATGAAGTGATCAACTATGTTCAGGATCGCTTTGGCGTGGGCCGCGTGGCACAGATTATCACCTTTGGAAAATTGCAGGCGCGCATGGTGACGCGTGACGTGGGCCGTGTGCTGCAAATGCCTTATGGGCAGGTGGACCGCCTTTCTAAACTCATCCCCATGAGCCCTGCCAATCCGCTCACCTTGCGTGAGTATATTGAAATGGAGCCGCGCCTTCAGGAAGAGCGTGACCGCGACCCCAATGTGAAAAACCTCTTTGATATAGCGCTGCGCATTGAAGGGCTTTACCGCAATGCCTCCACCCATGCCGCCGGTATTGTGATCGGCGATCGCCCGCTTGAAGAATTAGTTCCACTTTACCGCGATCCACGCTCGTCACTTCCCGCCACGCAATTTAGCATGAAATATGTTGAAGCTGCGGGCCTTGTGAAGTTTGACTTCCTCGGTTTGAAAACTCTCACGGTGATCGACAAGGCGACGAAACTTATCCACGTGTGCAAGCCTGATTTTAATATCGACGATATTGCTTATGATGATGTGCCCACTTACGAAATGCTGAGGCAGGGTGACACTGTAGGCGTGTTCCAGCTTGAAAGCTCTGGCATGAGAGACACCGCCAAACGCATGAAGGCTGATTGCGTGGAAGATATCATCGCTATCGTGGCGCTTTATCGACCCGGACCCATGGAGAATATTCCAAAATTCATTGCCAACAAATTAGGTGATGCGGAACCAGACTATATGCACCCGCTCTTGGAGCCATTGCTAAAAGAAACTTACGGCATCATCGTTTATCAAGAGCAGGTAATGCAGATTGCACAAGTGCTTTCAGGTTACTCACTTGGCGAAGCTGATTTATTGCGCCGTGCCATGGGTAAGAAAATCAAAGCTGAAATGGATGCTCAAAAGGAACGTTTCATTGAAGGTGCTTTGAAGAATAATGTAGATGCTAAAAAAGCTGATGAGATTTTCGAGCATGTGCAAAAATTTGCTGGTTACGGCTTCAACAAATCTCATGCCGCTGCCTATGCCGTGGTGTCATATCAAACCGCCTATCTCAAAGCCAATTTCCCTGTTGAGTTTCTTGCGGCCTCGATGTCTCTCGATGCGGGCAATACCGATAAGTTGATGTTGTTTCGTCGTGAGGCCCAGCGCATTGGTATCAATGTCGTGCCACCTTCGGTGAATGCCAGCGGTGTCGATTTTGCCGTGAAAGACGGCACCATTTTATATTCACTGGCAGCGCTTAAAAATGTGGGGGCAGGGGCCATTGAACTGATCGTTGCGGCCCGAAATGCGGGCGGTAATTTCAAATCATTGGGTGATTTCTCGCGTCGCGTCGATTCCAAGGCTCTCAATCGCCGCGCTTTGGAAAGCATGACGAAGGCCGGTGCTTTTGACACGCTAAACCCGAACCGCGCTCAAGTGCTCGACGGTGTTGACAGTATCATCGGTATTGCCAACCGCACGGCTTCAGAGGCCGCAGCAGGCCAGAATGACATGTTCGGTGGCATGAAAGCTGCCAGTGATGATTTAGTCATGCCTGTCCGCGATGCTTGGATGCCGATGGAAAAACTGGCGCAGGAGTTTGAAGCTGTGGGTTTCTATCTCAGCGGTCACCCGCTTGATGAATACACCAAACCTCTGGCGCGTCTCGGTGTGGAATCATGGTTGTCCTTCCAAGAAAAAATCCTCACGCGCGGTGCCACGGCTGCTAAGCTCGCGGGCACGATTACTTACAAGCAAGAACGCCGCTCCAAGTCTGGCAACAAATTCGCCTTTGTGGGATTTTCGGATCCCACCGGTCAATTCGAAACAATTGTCTTCTCCGATACGCTGAATGTGGTGCGCGATTTGTTAGAACCCGGCAAAGCCGTGATCGCCCGCGTGGAGGCTGATCTGGACGGCGAAGAAATCAAGCTCCGTTTGCAAGGATTGGAAGTTTTAGACAAAGCCGCTGCTGCCATCGTTCAAGGCATTGAGATTTTTGTGCGTGATACGAAGTCACTTGAATCCATTGCCAAGCGCCTGCAACCGGGTGGACGCGCGCCGGCTCGCCTCACGTTAATGTTGGAAGGTGGCAGAGAAGTTCAAATTGGGCTGGGAACTAAATTCGCAATTACACCGCAAGTTAAAGGGGCAATTAAAGCGATTGCAGGCGTTGTCGATGTACAAGATCTATAGTGTTGAAAGTCCCGAAACTGGGGGCATTTGACCACGATCAAGTTGTTTCACAAATTCGATTGCTACACCTTGATCAAGATAACGGACCACGCGACCGCGCATTTTGCCGAGCATCAAATAAGTTCCGACACTTGGCATCACCTCGGTTTTAACCGCTGCACCTGAGATCGAAATATCCAAAACCTCACAATTGTAAACGCGGCCATCGGGAAGTGAAATCTGTGAGACTTTTTCTGTGGGTTCAAAGCGCGCATGGCGACGCGTGTCGGGAGCGCCAGATTCTTTAGTGCGCAGCCACTCAATACGTTGGCGTAACCGTTCTAACCTTGCGCCCTGAAGGGCATATTCAATTTTGAATCCGCCGCTGACGGGAGCAATGCACACGGCTTCAACACGACCAACTTCCTCAAGGTAGGCGACTAGACTTTGGCCGACCTGAGGCACCGTTGCAGTCATAAAAACGGCACCATTTTCAGTAATATCCAACACTTGACACGGGTGTTCGGTCATATCTTGCAGCATAAATCGCCCAAAAATGATGCCTATGGGTTTTACGTCCAATTCAGTCCGAGAGTAGTCGATGTTCAATGCGTTCACGTTTGACCTCTAACTCTTGGCCCTAATCATGTGTTCACTGGGGCGGCTAAGCCTGGAAACGTCAGGCCTGGCTCCATTTAAGAACGGCCAAGTAAAGGCAGAGTTAACAAGTTTGAAATGCAATCCTGTGCAACTAAAATACTTGATTATTGAAGGCCGCCTTGGATTATGCGCAACTGTGTGGCTGCTTTTCTGCCCGTTTGCTCAAGCAATACGTCGCCTTGTTCATGTTCTGTCCAAATCATACGAGCCGAGACCAGTTCGCGCCTGATCAAATGATCAACCGCGTTGCGGTTATGCGCAATAAAGGGAAAGAATCCCCCAATAACTTGTACGCTCTTTTGGTCAGTTGTTTGAATCGGCAAGGCAATCATTTCGGCAGCAACGGTATTTCCCAAATCCGAAATAAAGCGCATCCGAACCAAACTGGGTTGCAATCTTTGTAATGTCACTTCTAAGCATTGATCGACGATGCCGCGCTCAAAACTATCCCAACCGGCCAAAACATCTCTACCTGTCAGTTCACCTTGGAAAAAATCACAAACTCGCGTTCCGGCGAGACGATATTGCCAACCCGTGTTGAGGATGTTTTTTTCTATAATCATTAAATCCGGAACAATGTTCACAATTTGATGCAAGTCTAGTTCTTCGCGCGTCGGGCAGGCCCGTTCAGCCCGCAGACTTTCCCAATATCGAAACAGCATTCGACTTCCAGGATGGAGAATCTGTGTGCCAACTTGGTCGCTGTCGGATTTATCAGTTACTTGCATTTTATAAGCCTCCAGAGGCAAACTCGCAAAAGTCTGTCCCATTCGTGAACGTGTGGTGTATGAACTGCACAAGGCGTGCCACAGGGAGTGCAATGTGACTGATCAACCCAATAGCAATCTAAGCGAGCAAACTTCAGTTGAAACACCTCAACCGATTTTCAACTTACCGCTGGTAATTATTGCTGTGGTGGCTGTTTTGATAGTTGTGCACGGAATTCTGCAGTTTAAGGGCCTGTCGTGGCAGATTTTCGCCCAATATGCCCTAGCTTTCATTCCCATTCGATTCACATCGTCACTATGTCCGCAAATGAAGGGCTCAGCTTATTGGAGCATGCTAACTTATGGCCTTTTGCACGCCGATTGGACCCATTTGGGATTTAACAGCTTATGGTTGGTTATTTTTTCCAAACCTGTCGTCTTGCGTTTAGGAAGTTGGCGTTATCTAATCCTACTAGCCATATCCACATTTGCTGGTGCCGTTGCTGGCCTCATTGTGCACTGGGGAGAGTTTGTGGTGATGGTTGGTATTTCAGCTGGCGTATCCGGCATGATCGCTGCGGCCATTCCTATTATGTATGCGCGCGGCGTTGGCATGACAACCATGACAGAAAGACAAATTAAAAGAATTCATCCACTTACGCCCAAACAAATATTGCAAAACAAACAAGCGCTAATTTTCACAATTATGTGGTTGGGCCTCACCATGTTCACAGCGACGAGCCAATACTTCACGGGGACTGCTTTTTTAGAGGAGCGCGTGATTGCTTGGGAAGCTCATCTCGGTGGCTTCATTGCAGGCTTCATTGCATTCTATCTTTTGGATTTTTCGAATGCTAAGCTGAAAGCATAATAATAGGAGGACACGATGTCAGTAGCCCACATCCTCAGCACTAAAAGCCGCGAAGTAACCACGGCCAAGTCGCAAGACACAGTGCGAAGTATTGCCCAAACATTAGCAACCAAACGCATTGGCGCAGTTGTCATTGTGAACGATGCGGGACGAATCGAAGGCATCATCTCTGAGCGAGACGTCGTGCGTTGCATCGCGTTGGACGGGGCTGGGGCGTTAGATTCGAAAGTCTCCAGCGTTATGACAGCCAAGGTCAAAACATGCTCCGAATCTGATAGCGAATCGGAACTCATGGCTATGATGACCGAAAACCGCATCCGCCATTTGCCAGTTGTTCATAATGGCAAATTGACCGGAATGATTTCGATCGGCGATTTAGTGAAGTTTAGAATTGAGGCGATTGAGCGTGAAGCGGCTGATATGAAGGCTTATATTTCGAACGCAGGTTAAGAAACGAACTTTAAATTTTTTCCATCAACACTTCGATAGAAACAACTGCGCCGCCCGGTGTGGCAGGCATTGCCCTTGCTTTGTGGCTTCACCATCACAAGCAAAGCATCTTGGTCACAATCAACGCGCAGCTCTTGCACAGCAAACGTCTCGCCAGATGTCTCACCCTTTTTCCAAATCGTGCCACGAGAGCGGCTCCAAAAATGAACAATGCCGGTGCTTTGGGTAAGGCTTAAGGCCTCCTCGTTCATGTATGCAAACATCAACACTGCATTATCGGCCACGTCACACACAATAGCGGCGATGAGACCCTTGTCGTCAAACTTCAGCTGTAGTTCAAGTGTCTCATCGACCTTGCTCATAGGGAATAATTGCTTTTCGGAGCACGCACCATGTCAATGAAGCGGGCTTGCATCACAGGATTGGTTTTATATTCACCAGTGAACTGCGTTGTGATGGTGGCCACGTCATGCTTCTGCACCCCGCGCATGGACATGCACGTGTGAGCGGCTTCAATCATCACGGCAACACCACGCGCACCTAAATGATCAGAGATAGCCTTGGCGATTTGCGCTGTCATGGCTTCTTGAATTTGAAGACGTTTGGCAAAAGCTTCCACCACGCGGGCGATTTTGGAAATTCCAACCACTGCACCATTCGGCAAATAAGCCACATGAACGCGGCCATAGAACGGCGCCATGTGATGCTCACAATGCGATGAAAACTGAATATCACGCAACATCACCATGTCATCATAGCCGCTGATTTCAGCAAAGGTGCGATCTAAAATCTCAGCCGGATCTTGTTCGTAGCCTGCATAATATTCTTTGAAGGCTTTTGTCACACGACGTGGCGTATCGACCAGTCCTTCGCGTGTAGGGTCATCACCCGCCCACGCTAACAGTGTGCGAACGGCCGCTTCGGCCTCTTCCTTCGTAGGTTTATCTACGGGCATTGCAGGTGATCTCTGGTGAACTTTGGCATCCATGGCTTAACGCTTCCCTTGGCAGCACATTGATCGGAACTGAGATTACGCTTAAACGATCACCCCAGATCAGAATAATACTTCACAAAACTAAGTTTTATTCCCATATCATGGGAATACAGTGTGAAGCAAACTCTGGTCGCGGTGGATATGGACATGATTAACGAGATTTACAACCGCAAGATTTTAGAATTCGCAGCGAATATCCCACACCTGAAACGCCTAGAACATCCAGATGCGACAGCTGTTGGCCATTCCAAACTGTGTGGTTCAAAAGTGACAGTTGATTTGGCGATGAAGGAGGGCGTGGTCAGCGAATTTGGCCAAGATGTGAAAGCCTGTGCATTGGGGCAAGCGTCATCCTCAATTATGGGCAGCCATGTGATTGGCTCAACCGCCTCCGAGCTTCGCGCATTACGCGAAACAATGTATAAGATGCTAAAAGAAAATGGCGAGCCCCCCCATGGCAAATGGTCTGATCTTGAAGCCTTAATACCAGTGCGTGACTATAAAGCCCGCCACGCTTCGACGCTTCTCACCTTTGATGCTGTCGTGGATGCTGTAAACCAAATTGAGGCCAAGCATGAAAGTTCCGTCAACTCTTAAAGCCACCGATGCCCCTAAGCGCGAAGGCTCGCGTTATCCAACTCCTCACAATGAACCCTGCATGAATCGCACCAAACATATTCTCGGTGACGTGTTCGGCCTCGACCAATTCGGTGTAAATCTTGCTGTCATCCAACCCGGCGCATGGTCATCGCAGCGCCATTGGCACGAAAAAGAAGATGAGTTTATTTATGTACTCGAAGGCAACATCACGCTGTGTGATGATGCAGGCGATCATCTCTTGACCCCCGGCATGTGTGCGGGTTTTAAAGCGGGCAACGGCAATGGCCATTGCTTGAAAAATCTTACCGATAAACCTGTCACCTATCTCGAAGTCGGCACCCGCAGCACCAACGAAACCGCATGGTATAGCGATATTGATATGAAGGTTACGCTTGTTGATCGTGTTAGCAAATATACAAAGAAGGATGGGACACCTTATTGATAGGTCTTGTTCTGCATCAATGCATATCCTGCCGAGCAACCCACGAGAGCTAACAGCAACGGCCAGAAATAACTGAAGCCCATCCAAGTGAGTAGGGCAATGATCAAACAACCCAGACCCGTACCCAAATCCCAAGCACCTTCGGTGGCGATCTTGAACCGCAACGGACAAGCTGAAGCTTTGGCCATGTTGTAAATACGAGACATGAGAACCGGCATGTAAAGCGGAAACGCAACGGCCCCAAATGCGCTCGCAGCATTGGCACTCCATGGCGCAGAGAAACTGAGTGCTTTAATCACAACGGCAAGCGCCATCGCACCATAGGCTATTTGTACCGAACGTTTGTGTTGCCCAAGATCAATCATGCGGCCCACACCCAAACTCATCACTGCGCCGATCAAACCCGCAAAAGCCAATGTGCCACCATAAGCCCCAAAATTTTCACCCAGCGTTTGAAACAACGCGATGATCCACGTGAAGAAAAAACTGGCGACTATCAAACCATCTGTGAAGAAAAGAAGAGACGCAAATCGCTTTGTTGTAGGCTCAAGAACGGCCACGTCTAAAATGTGAAAATTTGGTGCAGATATCAGTGGTAAAATGGCCAGTGCTTCAATGAATGCTGCCACCGAAAACGCGTAAAATGATCCCGCGTAAATCAGTAGAAAACTGCCCATTAGCGGTGCCAAAATTCCCATGACGGCACCGATGGCTTCACGTGCACTCACCTGTGCGCCCCGATTTTCTGTGTCACCGAGTTGAGCCACATAGGCATGGTGACAAGTCCAATAAAATGCCGTGCTCAAAGCCTCAAATACAATAAAAATGAAGAATATCGGGCCAAGCCCGTTTACGGCCGTAAGCAAAAGATATGACAGTGAGACCAGAAACGTTCCCAAAATCAAACCATTGCGCAGGCCAATTCGTTTCACAACTGGCAACACGATTTGCCGTAACACGATGCGCATTAAGAAGAGAGCTGCGAGTGCTGCAAAAACCGATGGCGCTCCAAATCCCGCTTTGATGAGATAAACAAAGACAAACACACCGCCCACATTTTCGGCAAACATTTGTAAGGCCGCGTGAACGTAGGTGCGGTTGATGGTGCTGTTGTCAAAGAATCGCATGGGCCTCATCTTTCGCAACAGGCAATCTGTTGTGCCATTGCAAAACCAGATAGACTCCAAGGCACCCACCGAGTCCCATAATCAGAAGCCAGAAGAAGCTGAGTCCCACATAAACCAAGCCAGCCGCAATCAAGCAGCCCAAACCTGCACCTGAATCAAATCCATTCTCCGCCACAACATTAAAGCGGAAAGTGCAGCTTGAAGCTTTACCCACATTATAGAGCGGTGCCATGATTGCTGACATGTAAAGCGGCCCAGCAACAGCTCCAATCATATTGGCGGCAACCGCACCCCACACAGAAGTGTAGCCAAAGGCCTCTGCTAGAACTGTGCCAACCATGAATACCAACCCAATCTGCACTGAGCGTTTATGGTGACCCAGATCAATCAAACGACCAACGCCCAAGCCCATGACGGCACCTGCGAGACTGGCAAAAGCGATGGCTCCCGCATAGGTGTTGAAATTTTCGCCCAAGGTTTTGAACAACACAATCCGCCAACCAAAGTTAACCGCAAGTGCGACCAATCCATCTGAGAATGACATGCCGAACGCGAACAGCTTTGCATCGCGCTTAATTGTCGACTCCGCCAAAATCACCATGGGAGGCACCGACAAAAGCGGAATAATTGCCAGTCCATTAAAAATGGCCGCTGCAGCAAAAGCATAAAACGGGCCAAAAATAGTCAGCATGAACCCGCCGAATATAGGGCCAATTATTCCGGTGAGAGCGAAGATTGCTTCACGCGCACTCACTTGCGCGCCACGGTGTTCTTCGTCGCCCAATCTTGCCACACAAGCATGATAGCAGGTCCAATAAAATGCGGTTCCGCAGGCCGCAATGGCAACATAGGCAATCAACCACAAATCAACATTGTGAACATTGGCCAAAAATAAAAAGCCCGCTGCTTCAATGGCGGTGCCTAATACCAATCCATTGCGCAAGCCCAGCCTGTTTACAATTGGAATGACCGCTTTTCTAAAAATGAGCCGCGCCAAAATCATGGCCGAGATGGTAAGAAACACCAAAGGCAGTGCCATGCCTTCCTTCAACAAATAAACAAACACAAACGCGCTGCCCGAATTAAAAGCAAAGCTTTGCAGACCTACGTGCATGTAAATCTTGTTGATCGCACTGTTTTGAAAGAATCGCATGGACTTCAATAAAAGAATATACCGCTTTTGCACAGGTGCTTGACAGGGCGGGGGGCCTCATCTATCCAGCCCGAATAGCAAGTTGCGGAAGTAGCTCAGTTGGTTAGAGCGCCGCCCTGTCACGGCGGAGGTCGCGGGTTCGAGCCCCGTCTTTCGCGCCATTTGCTACAAAACAAAAAGGTCACACTGATGCGTGTGGCCTTTTGCTTTTTAAATTATTGCACCATTTGCTGGATTGCAGTCATCAATCCCAATTCTGGGTTTGCACCACATTTTTCACCAATTGCGCCGCCCGCCGACTCTAATGAGGCTAGGTCAATTGTGGTATCGCCAGCCTTGCCGCCATAATAACCATGCAGCCAGATCAGAAGATAACTGATTTCGTCTTCTTTCATTGTTGCGAGATCAGAACATTTCACCGTCGAAACATCGATAACTTCGGCTTTAGCGGGTGCAGCACCGACCATGGCCAACAAAGCAGCGGCAATTATAAGTTTTTTCATTAATGTCATCCTCGATTTGTGAGTGCTGACCCCCAGTTAATCACTCTTTTTGACGATTCCTACTTAAAAACCAAGAGCCATATCTGAAACGGGGACGATTCACCTGTGAAGCGACATTTGGAAGCCTTGCGAATATGAGTGCGCTGCGATAACAACGCGTCAGAAATAAGAGTATGGGGCACATGCAAGAGTTACTGCTGAGTTATCTACCAATTGTTATATTCATGGGCATTGCCACCGCTATTGCGCTGCTTCTCATGGTCACACCGATTCTCTTAGCCTACAAAAATCCCGATCCCGAAAAGCTCTCCGCCTATGAGTGCGGCTTCGCAGCATTCGACGATGCCCGCATGAAATTTGACGTGCGGTTTTATTTGGTCTCAATTTTGTTCATCATCTTCGATTTGGAAGTGGCCTTCTTGTTTCCTTGGGCGATTAGCCTAGGAAAGATTGGCTTATTTGGCTTTTGGTCGATGATGGTTTTTCTCGCTGTCCTCACCGTGGGCTTTGTCTATGAGTGGCGCAAAGGAGCTTTGGAATGGGATTGATCGAAGCAGCCAAAGCCGACACGCGCGCCTATTTCACAGATATCAATGCGGAACTGGCCGACAAAGGTTTCTTGGTCACCTCCACCGATGATCTGATCAATTGGGCCCGCACGGGATCATTGATGTGGATGACGTTCGGCCTTGCCTGTTGTGCTGTGGAAATGATGCACACATCAATGCCGCGATATGATGTGGAACGATTCGGTTTTGCCCCGCGTGCCTCACCCCGCCAATCAGATGTGATGATTGTGGCTGGCACGCTGACTAATAAAATGGCTCCCGCTCTGCGCAAGGTTTACGACCAAATGCCAGAGCCACGCTATGTGATATCCATGGGTTCTTGCGCCAATGGTGGCGGCTATTATCACTATAGCTATTCGGTGGTGCGTGGCTGTGACCGGATTGTTCCGGTTGATATTTATATTCCAGGCTGCCCACCCACCGCAGAAGCTTTGCTTTACGGCATTCTGATGCTGCAAAAGAAAATCCGCCGCACTGGCACGATTGAGCGCTGACACCATGACACCAACCGAATTAGGCGCATATATCTCTGGTAAAATTGCCGCAACAGCTGAAGTGTCATTCGGCGAACTTGCGCTTCATGCTGAATCTGCAAGCATTGTCGAAGTGCTCACATTCTTGCGCGATGATGTCGAATGCCGCTTTGTGTGTTTCATTGATATTTGCGGGGCCGATTATCCCGAACGTGAAAAGCGTTTTGATGTGGTTTATCATTTGCTCAGCCCTTACAAGAACCAGCGCGTGCGGGTGAAAGTGCAAGCCGATGAGGAAGGCACCGTGCCATCCGCCATTCCTGTGTTTCCTGCCGCCAATTGGTATGAGCGCGAAACCTTTGATCTCTTTGGTATTCTGTTCTCCGGCCATCCTGATCTGCGCCGCATTCTCACGGATTATGGTTTTTCCGGCCATCCGCTGCGGAAAGACTTCCCCGTCACTGGCCATGTTGAAGTGCGCTATGACGATGAGGCCAAGCGCGTGGTTTACGAGCCTGTGAAGTTGATCCAAGAAATGCGCCAGTTCGATTATCTGTCACCTTGGGAAGGCACTGAATATGTGCTGCCCGGTGATGAAAAGGCTAAGCAATAATGTCTGAAGCCACAGTCCGTAACTTCTCCATCAACTTCGGCCCGCAGCATCCGGCGGCGCATGGCGTATTGCGTCTTATCCTTGAATTGGATGGTGAAATCGTCACCCGTGTCGATCCGCACATCGGTCTTCTGCACCGCGGCACTGAAAAGCTGATCGAGCAAAAAACCTATCTGCAAGCCGTACCCTATTTCGACCGCCTCGACTATGTGGCGCCGATGAATCAGGAACATGCTTACGCTCTCGCGGTTGAAAAATTGCTAGGCATTACAGTGCCTAAGCGCAGCCAGTTGATTCGAATTCTTTACTCTGAAATTGGTCGCATTCTCTCGCATCTTTTAAACGTCACCACCCAAGCTATGGACGTGGGCGCGCTGACGCCGCCGCTCTGGGGCTTTGAAGAACGCGAAAAGCTGATGGTGTTTTATGAGCGCGCGAGTGGCAGCCGCATGCACGCGGCATTCATCAGGCCCGGTGGCATTCATCAAGACATTCCGCAAAAGCTGATCGATGACATTGGCCACTTCTGCGACACGCACCCCGCAAGATTGGATGATATTGAAACACTGATCACTGAAAACCGCATTTTCAAACAGCGCAATGTTGATATCGGCGTTGTGTCACTGGAAGACTGCTTCAAGTGGGGCTTCTCTGGCGTGATGGTGCGGGGCTCTGGTGCGGCGTGGGATTTGCGCAAGAGCCAGCCTTATGAATGCTACAGCGAAATGAATTTCGATATTCCCATCGGCAAGAATGGCGATAACTATGATCGTTATTTAATCCGCATGTTGGAAATGCGCGAGAGTATTAAGATTATGAAACAGTGCGTTGAGATGTTATCCAGCCCAGCCGGGCAGGGGCCAATCTCATCGACTGATGGCAAAGTGGTGCCGCCGAAGCGCGATGCCATGAAACGCTCCATGGAAGCCCTCATCCACCATTTCAAACTTTATACTGAAGGCTACAAAGTGCCAGCGGGCGAAGTCTATGCCGCCGTCGAAGCCCCCAAGGGCGAATTCGGCGTTTATTTGGTGAGCGACGGCAGCAACAAACCCTACCGCTGCAAACTCCGCGCCCCAGGTTTCGCTCACTTACAGGCTATGGATTTCATGTGTACGGGACACCAGCTGGCTGATGTTTCCGCAATTCTAGGTTCACTTGATATCGTGTTTGGTGAGGTTGATCGTTAATGTCTGTCCGTCGTTTAGATCCCGTTCAACCCACCGCTCCATTTTCCTTCAATGTGGAAAATCTGTCTTGGGCGAAGAAGACCATCGCGACATATCCGACTGGCAAACAGGCCTCGGCGGTAATCGCCTTACTCTGGCGCGCTCAAGAGCAGAACGAAGGCTGGCTGTCTCGCCCTGCGATGGAATATATTGGCACCATGCTGAACATGGCCTTCATCCGCGTTTATGAAGTGGCAACGTTCTACACCATGTTCCAGCTGTCTCCGGTTGGTAAAAAAGCCCATATTCAAGTGTGCGGCACCACACCTTGCATGTTGCGCGGCTCCGAAGAATTGTTGGCACTGTGCCGCAAGAAAATTCACCCTGAGCCGCATCATTTAAATTCTGATGGCAGCTTGTCTTGGGAAGAAGTGGAATGCCTTGGCGCCTGTGTAAACGCGCCCATGGTGCAAGTGTGGAAAGACACTTACGAAGATTTGACGCCTGAAACTTTGAGCGGCCTCATCGATGATTGGCAAGCTGGCCGCAAAACCACGCCCGGCCCACAAAACGCGCGCCATCATTCAATGGCTTTGGGTGGTGCTACAACACTGCTCGATAAAACGCTTTATAACAAACAGCGCACTTTCAAACGTGTCGAAGCTCCACCTCCGCCACCTGCTGCGGTTCCAGTTGCTGCTGCACCTGCGCCTGTGGTTGCTCCAGCCAATGCACCAGTCATTTCGCGCGTTGCTAAAATCGAAAAAGCACCCGCGAAAAAAGTTTCGGCTAAAAAGCCAGCAGCGAAAAAAGCTGCAACCAAGAAAGCTGACGCTAAAAAGCCTGCAGCCAAAAAGGCTGTTGCTAAAAAACCTGCCGCAAAGAAAAGTGCGGCCAAGAAATCGAAGGGGCGTGGCAAATGAGCAGCCCTTATTCCCTCACCCTGAGGTGCGAGCTTTTGCGAGCCTCGAAGGGTCGGCAGCACACTCCATATCAACCAGATGCTTCGAGGCTGACTTCGTTCGCACCTCAGCATGAGGGAGCCCAATAATGCTCGCTGATAAAGACCGCATTTTTACCAATCTCTATGGCCTGCATGATTGGGGCCTTGAGGGCGCTAAGCTGCGTGGCGCTTGGCTTGATACCAAGTCGTTTATCGACAAGGGCCGCGATTGGATTGTGAACGAAATTAAAGCCTCGGGCTTGCGCGGTCGCGGTGGTGCTGGATTTCCGACGGGTCTCAAATGGAGCTTCATGCCCAAGGTGGTGGGTGAGCGCCCGCATTATCTGGTTGTGAACGCCGATGAATCCGAACCCGGCACCTGCAAAGACCGTGAGATCATGCGCCATGATCCGCATTTGCTGGTTGAGGGCTGCCTGATTGCCTGCATGGGCATGGCCTGCAACACGGCTTATATTTATGTGCGCGGCGAATATATTCGCGAGCGTGAACACCTGCAAGCCGCCATCGACCAAGCCTATGAAGCCAAACTGATCGGCAAAAATAATATCCACGGTTGGGATTGCGATATCTATTTGGCGCATGGTGCCGGCGCTTATATTTGCGGTGAAGAAACTGCGATGCTTGAAAGCTTGGAAGGCAAAAAAGGCCAACCCCGCATGAAGCCGCCAATTCCTGCTAACGTTGGTTTGTATGGTGCGCCCACCACAGTGAACAATGTCGAATCAATCGCCGTCGCCGGAACCATTTTGCGCCGAGGTGCCACCTGGTTTAACTCCATCGGCAACCCCAATAATGTGGGCACAAAACTATTCTGCATTTCCGGCCATGTGAACACGCCGTGCAATGTGGAAGAAGCCTTGGGTGTGACCTTCCGTGAACTCATCGACAAACACGCGGGCGGAGTTCGCGGTGGCTGGGATAATTTGCTGGCGGTCATTCCCGGCGGCTCATCGGTGCGCATGGTGCCTGCTGAGCAAATTATTGACACACCCATGGATTTTGACTCACTCTCAAAGCTTCGCTCCGGCCTCGGCACGGCAGCGGTGATCGTGATGGATAAATCAACGGATTTGATCCGCGCCATCGCAAGGCTTGCTGCCTTCTACAAACACGAATCCTGCGGCCAGTGCACCCCCTGCCGTGAAGGCACTGGCTGGATGATGCGTGTGTTGAACCGCATGGTCGAAGGCCGCGCCGAAAAGCGCGAAATTGATATGTTGTTAGATGTGACCAAGCAAATCGAAGGCCACACCATTTGCGCATTGGGCGATGCTGCTGCTTGGCCCGTGCAAGGCCTGATCACGCATTTCCGTCCCGTGATCGAAGCCCGCATCGACGCCTACACCTATCGTTCAGACAAAGACGGCGCTGTCCGTCACGCGGCGGAGTAGGGCGATGGGTTGGCTTCAAAGCATATTTTCACCAAAGCAGGTTGAGCCAAAGCTCGACTATGAAAACATTGTTCGTAGCTATGGTGCAATTCTTGAAGCAACATCAAAAGAATCCGTAAGCAACGCAAACGTTTTGCCAATGTCGAAAGACGATCTAACGAAAATTCTTTTGATTACAATTGCAAGCACCAAAGACCCGGAACTCAGGGAGAATATTAAGGTCTGCTTTATTGCGTTAGGTAACTTTATTGAACTTACAGATGAACAGCAAGATGTTGTAAATCAGATGGACGCAATTCTAAAAAGTTCGCCTGAAAATATTGACATGGCTGCTATCACTGTGATGGCAGAAAAAGGCGATGTTCACTCTGCACTTATGCAAAAAGCCGAAGACCAACGCCAATCTATGAAGCAAATACTGCAAAGGAGTGGCCTTTGGTAGCTCGAATGCACCTCGCTGAACTCAACATTGGCAAATTCAAATATCCCACTTCGGATGCGCGGATGGCTGGGTTTATGGATAATCTGGACCGCGTGAATGCGCTTGCCGATCGTGCTGATGGTTTCGTTTGGCGGCTCGTTAGCGATGGCAGCAACAACGCGACTGATCTTCGCTTTGGCGACAATGACTTTGCCGTTAACATGTCGGTTTGGACCGATGTAAAATCACTCGAAAATTATGTGTTTAAAACTGTACATGTGCAGATTTATAAATCCCGCGGCGAATGGTTTGAGAAAATGGAAAAGCCCCACATGGTTTTTTGGTGGGTACCTGAAGGTTATATTCCGTCGCTGAAAGAAGCGATCGACAAGTTGGAAGAGTTTCAAAAAAATGGTGCCACTGAAAATGCGTTCGGTTGGGCTGAAGTGATGGACGTGGAGCGAATGCGCTCCCTGAGGTGCGCATAATGCCAAAAATCAAAATAGACGGTGTCGAACTTGATGTGGAAAATGGCCTCACGCTGTTGCAGGCGTGCGAGCAGGCGGGTGCTGAGGTGCCACGTTTTTGTTTCCATGATCGGCTCTCGATTGCTGGCAATTGCCGCATGTGCTTGGTTGAAGTAAAGGGCGGGCCGCCTAAGCCACAGGCTTCCTGCGCCATGTCAGTCAATGATCTCCGCCCCGGCCCGAATGGTGAGCCGCCAGAAGTGTTCACAAAAACACCCATGGTGAAAAAAGCCCGCGAAGGCGTGATGGAATTTTTGCTGATCAATCACCCATTGGATTGCCCCGTATGCGACCAAGGCGGCGAGTGCGATTTGCAAGATCAAGCCATGGCCTATGGCAAATCCACCAATCGCTTCCACGAAAACAAGCGCGCCATCGAAAACAAATATCTTGGTCCGCTTGTCAAAACAGAAATGACCCGTTGCATTCAATGCACACGCTGTGTGCGCTTCACAACCGAAGTTGCTGGCATTGAAGAAATGGGTGCCACCGGCCGTGGCGAAGATATGGAAATCACCACCTATCTCGACAAGGCGATTTCATCAGAACTGCAAGGTAATATCATTGATCTCTGCCCCGTGGGCGCTCTCACTTCGATGCCTTATGAATTCAAAGCCCGCTCATGGGAGTTGCGCAAAACTGAAACCATTGATGTGATGGATGCCATTGGTTCCAACATTCGTGTGGACGTGCGGGGCCGCGAAGTGATGCGCATTCTGCCGCGCACCCATGAAGATGTGAACGAAGAATGGATTTCCGATAAAACCCGCTTCGTGTGGGATGGCCTGAAAACCCAGCGCCTCGACCAGCCCTATGTGCGTGATTTCGGCAAACTACGCCAAGCCACTTGGGCCGAAGCCATGGCCCGCATTGCTTCGAAAATGAAAACCTCGTCAATGGACAAAGTCGGCATTCTGGTTGGCGATCTTGTGTCTGCTGAAGAAGCCTTCTCGTTGAAGACTTTGGCGATGCAGTTGAAGATCAATAACATTGATTGCCGCGTAGATGGTTCACCTTTGGGAGAGCATGGTGGCCGCGCCGGTTATCTGTTCAACTCCTCCATCGCAGGCATTGAAGAAGCTGATGCGATTATGTTGATCGGCTGCAACCCGCGCCTTGAAGCGCCGGTGCTCAACGCCCGCATTCGCAAGCGCCTCTCCAAAGGCGGCTGCATCATCGGCGTCGTCGGTGAACAAGCAGACCTCACCTATAAATACGCCTATCTTGGCGCTGGCCCAGAAAGCCTCGCCAAGATGATGGACCACCCGCCTTCACAAGCGCAAAAGCCCATGTTCATTATCGGGCAGGGCGCTTTGGGTCGTGCTGATGGTGCCGCAATTTTGGCTATGGCTTATAAGGCTGCAACTTCAATCGGTGTGATCAAAGAAGGCTGGAATGGCTTCAACATTCTGCACACCGCCGCTGGCCGTGTTGGCGCACTTGATGTGTGTGCCTTGCCCGGCGAGGGTGGCATGAACACAAATCAAATGTTGGCTGCTGCTGCCAAGAAGAACTTGGACGTGTTATTCCTCGCAGGCGCTGATGAAGTCGATACCACAAACCTCAGCAACACCTTCGTCGTTTATATGGGCAGCCATGGTGATGCCGGAGCAGCCCGTGCTGATGTGATTTTGCCCGGTGCTGCTTATACCGAGAAGTCCGCCACTTATGTGAATACCGAAGGCCGCGCCCAAATGACTACGCGCGCTGCATTCCCACCCGGCGATGCCCGTGAAGATTGGGCGATCATTCGTGCGCTCTCTGATCATCTTGGCGCAACTCTGCCATGGAATAATTTGGAAGAGTTGCGTGCTACTATGTATAAAATTGCACCGCAGCTTGCCTCTCTCGATCAAGTGGCGAAAGCCGATGCAGCAGCCCTTGCCGAACTCGGCACCGCTAAAGGCAAGGCTTCGAACGATCCATTCTTGTCGCCCGTGAAAGATTTCTATTTTACCAACCCAATTGCCCGGGCGTCTAAAATTATGGCGGATTGTTCTGCATTGAAAAACCCACTCAAACGGCAGGCGGCGGAGTAAACAATGCTTGAAATTCTCGCCCTCGTTGGATGGATCGCGTTGCAATCAGTAGCCATGCTAATTGCTGTTCTCATCGTCGTGTCTTTCCTGATTTACTTCGACCGCAAAGTGTGGGCCGCCGTGCAAATGCGCCGTGGACCAAACGTGGTTGGCCCATGGGGTGTGCTGCAATCCTTCGCCGATTTGATAAAATTTGCACTGAAAGAAGTCATCATCCCCGATGGCTCCAACAAGGGCGTGTTCGTGATAGCACCTATGGTAACAGCCATCTTGGCGTTGTCTGCGTGGGTGGTGCTGCCGCTCAATAAGGGCTGGGCCATTGCCGATATCAATGTTGGCATTTTGTATATTTTCGCGCTCTCATCGCTCGGCGTTTATGGTGTTATCATGGGCGGCTGGGCTTCGAATTCTAAATACCCGTTTCTGTCTGCATTGCGATCCGCGGCGCAAATGGTGTCTTATGAAGTGTCCATCGGTTTTGTGATCATTACTGTTTTGCTTTGTGCTGGGTCGTTAAATCTTTCGGATATTGTGCTTGCCCAAAATCATGGCCTCGGCACCAAACTGGGCGCACCAGCATCGATTTTGGATTGGTATTTCATTCCGCTGTTCCCCATGTTCATCATCTTCTTCATCTCAGCATTGGCCGAAACAAATCGCCCTCCGTTTGATTTGGTGGAAGCGGAA
>JANPGD010000029.1:0-9350 GCA_031423845.1 Hyphomicrobiales bacterium
ACGCAGACAAAATCAGCACCGGCGACAACATTTGAAGAGGGCACCGTGAGTTGCGAGCCCGTGACTGTTCCAAAACTTCCTGTGTTATTCGTGATGGCGCTATTGGTATCGGTGCAGCTTGCAGTGGAAAAGAAAAAGCCCACTGCGCTTGCTTCCGTTACGGTTATAGCTGTGCCGATTGTGGAGACATTGATCGCCGTTGGGGCGGCCGGTGTGGCGGTTGCTGCCGCAGTTGTGCTGATACTGCTGGGTGTTGAAGCCAGATTTGTTTGGGTAAATGTGAAGGGTCCACCAAAGCCACCACTGGTGATTTTTTGCAGTTTGAATGTGGGAGTTTTTGAGGTTGTGGCTGTGCAGCTATAGTTTGCTCCATAAACGACCATCGTTGCCGGGAATGTGAAGGTTCCAGCGAGAAAATTTGTGCTGATTGAGCCGGTTCCCCAAGGGCCGTTGACGTCGGTATCTGTGCAGGTGACGCCCGTCAATGTGTAACCAGAAATTGGCGTGACGGTGATGGTGCCAGCTACACCTATGCTGGTGAAATAGCCAACCAAGCCAACCACCGCCACGCCAGGTGTTGCGGTTGTGATGTTTTGGCTGGGCTGGTTTGTGGGCAGTGCAAAGCCCGTTGTTCCAACGCCGCCCAAGGTGGCTGAGTAGATGAGCAGGCGCGTGATGCGTTTGACGGTGAGCACGCACGTGAAGTTTGCTCCTGCCAGCACATTTGCTGCGGGTATTGTAACAGTTTCAAAGCCGAGCGGCCCAGACAGAGAACTGAACGTGCCAGTGTTCCCGGTAATTGCGCTGTTCGCATCCGAACAGGTTGCGCCCACGACATCGTACCGAAAGTCAATAACTTGCGAGAGTGTGACTGCCGTGCCGATGGCGCTGATATCAATTGCAGTTGGTGATGAAGGTTCGAGAATGTTCAGCGCTGTCGGGATAATGTCTGCTGGCGTTGTGGCAAGGTTGGTTTGCCCGAAACGCACCGGACCACCACTACCGGCTTGCGATGTTACCTGCACTTTGAATGTGGGCGTTTTGGTGTTGGTGAAGGTGCAAGTGATGACGGCACCAGCCGCCGTTGCAACTGTGTTCAACACCACTGTGCCCGTTGCAAGTGTTGGCGCGTAGGCACCACCGCCTGTTGATGAGCAGGCAATTGATGTGACTGTGTAGCCTGTGGGAATGGTTTCGGTGATTGTTGTGGAAGTGGCGGCGGCTGTCAAAGTCTGCGTAGCGCCTGCAACTCCAGTTCCGCTGGTAACGGTGGTAATCGTCTGGCTCGTCCAGCCATTGCTGCCAGTGAACGTGAAACCGCCCACAGCGCCATTGCTGATCTTGGTGAGCGTTAGCGTCGGCAATTTCGTGTTGGTTATGGTGCAGGCAATATTTGCTCCTTCGGCCGCTGCCGCTGCGTTAAGCGATATTGTATTGCCAGAGAGTGTGGCTGTACCGCTGGAGCCTAGGCCAGTGCAGCTGAGGGCCGTCGCCACAAAGCCAGCGGCGGGAGTTTCGGTGATGGTGGTGGCGGTTGATATGGCCGCCAAAGCTTGCTTAGCACCGACAACCGCGGTTCCTGCCGTCACCGTGGTGATGGTTTGGCTCGACCAACCATTGGTTCCAGTAAATGTAAACCCGCCCACACCACCTAAGCTGATCTTAGTGAGGGTGACGGTTGGCATGGCATATTGAATTGTGACCAAACCATTGCCGCCTGTGCCATAGCACGAACCCACACCAATGCCGGCTGTGTAAAGTGAGTCGGCGGCACCACCAGAAGTGGAGTTGCCGCTGCACACGGCCCCAGAATAGATGAAGTTGCTGCCCGCTGTTGTCGTGCCCGCAGTTACGCCTGTGCCGCCCGTGAACGACGAGCCGCCACCACCGCTGCCATTTTGTGTTGCGCCGCCTTGGCATAGGCCGCCGCCGCCGCCATAATAACCACCGCCACCGCCACCGCCGCCTTCATGATTGCCTGCCGATGTAGTGCCACCATTACCACCATTAAATTGCGCACCTGCGGTTTGCGCAGGTGAACAAGAGCTTGTTCCTGTTGCAGCAGCGCCACCTGCGGACGCAGTTCCGCCACGCCCAGAAGAAACGGGAACAGAGTCTTGACCGCCGGTTGTGCCGCCGCCGCCGCCTGGCCCGCCATTCACAACGTCGGCACCGGGGGATCCGCCGCCGCCGCCGCCGCTGATGACCAACGCTGTTGCGGCGGTTTTTGTGCTGGAACTGAACACACCGGACATGCCGCCGCCGCTGCCGCCGATGGTGGCGGCCGCGTTCGAACCACCACCGGGACCGCCGCCGCCATAGCCGGCTGCCGTGGAATTGGGAATGCCACCTTGGCCAACAACAACGGTAAGAGTTGGCCCACCGCTGACGGCAACTGTGCCTTTGGCATAGCCACCGCCCGCACCACCGCCCTGATATTGCCACCACGAACTGTTGGCACCACCACCCGCCGCACCGAATACGCGGGTATCAATGCTGGTAATGCCGCTAGGGATTGCAATGGTTTGATCGGCACCACTGTAAGTGTATTGGTAGCAAACCGAAAATCCTGAAGTGGGGGTGCAGGCGATTTGAGCTGCCTGAGAAGGTTCGGCTAACAACCAAATCCAAAACGGCAGCAGAACTGCAGCCCAGTAAGCCGATAAGGAAGGGCTTGACCGCCAGAATTTTGCAAGGGTCAGGAAGTATCGCAAAACACACCAATAAGTAGAGTTAATTTATTGTTTACTACTTATAGGAGGCTTGGTTACCAAGAGGTTAATGCGCTGTATCAATCCCACCAGAAGGCATTTGTCCACGCGCGTTTTCCGGCGTGGTCAATTACCGTCACGCGGAACCATGGGCTTGGCTTTTTGAGCAACCAGCCTTTTTCCAAAGTGGTGAGATCGAAAGTTGCCGACGTAATCGCCTTGCCCATTTTAACACAGGTGCGTGAATGGCCGCAGACGACGGTGATCGTGTCGACGGGAGAGCAGTTTATGCTAAGTTCTTTTTTGTCGAGTGAGATATCGTAAAACTCAGGGCCTTGGCTTGAATAATAATGCCCATCTTTCAGCGACTGAAGAAGCGCATCGGGATCAAGGCTTTGGGCTTTCACATTCACCCAGCCGCCGAAATAATCAGGGCCTTTAAAGTGGGCATCATCGGTTGCGTAGGCCGAAAGGCGCTTGCCTTCATTGAGCAACTGATCATGCAAATACCAACCTTCGCCACGATCATTCTCGACTGCACAACCATGATTGTAAATTTCAACAGCATGGGCACTATCAATAGCGCGACCATCTTCGATGGTGAGTTGTGACCACGCAGGGTGGGCAATGCCAATGAATGCTCCAGCGGCCCGAGCCCGACGCGCCAATTCTTCACCTGATTCACTGGGGCCGCAGGGCAGAAAATCTAGCGGCAAACCAGCGGCTACGATATGCCAAAGTTCACCAGCGGAAGTTTCTGGCGCATGCAGTTCAACACCGATTAGCGTAGTGAAATCATTAGAGCGGAAAGCGCGCGTGTCATTGATGGGCCAATTGAAGTGATGGATGAAATGCTCCGAAAGCATGAGAAAATCATAGCCAGCATTTTTGTAAGCAGAGACTACATCCGCACTTGGCAGTGCGCCATCTGATTGGTTGGAGTGGGTGTGAATGTTGCCACGCCAGAAGCGGCCGGGAAGCGAGAAGGGAGATAAGGTTTGCATTCAATTACCATCCGTCTTTGGAGTTGTTGATAAGCCGTCTATCCAAGGCAGCGCGGAGGCCATCCAATACTGATGCTGCGGGACCAACTGATCGCGCTGGCGAATCGTTCCCGCTCGGATGCCATAGATTTTAACCACTGTGTTGGCGGCGCTGCCATAGATGGGTGTGCCACACTCAGGACAGAAAGCTTGATTGCGTGGCTTGCCGTTGGCTGCGATTTTCATGTAGGTTTTTGGTTGGCCACCCAACATCTTGAAGGTGTCCGCAGAGGCTGGAACCACGACGCGAAAAGCACTGCCGCTCAGAACCTGGCAATCTTTGCAGTGGCAAACTTCAACGTCTTGCGGATTTACTTCGGCTTCATACTGAATGAAACCACAATGACATTGACCATCGATTTTCATCGTTTGCCTCGCTGGATTTTAGACACTCATTTGCATACCAAGTTCAACGACACGATCAGGCGGAATGCGGAAAAATTCAATAGCGCGAGCAGATTGATTGGCGAGCATGATGAAGATGCGCTGCTGCCAGAAGGGCATGACAGAACGCGCCGACATTTTAATCACGCGGCGACCGAGGAAATAGGACGCTTGGCGCGGATCAATACTTAGCCCCTTGTCTTCACAGGCCCGAAGTGCTGCAGGCACATCAGGCTGTTCCATATAACCAAATTTAGCTTCGACAATCCAAGCGCCAAGCGGGCCTTGGGTGACTGTAACGCGCTCACCTTCCCACCGGGGTTGCTTTACAGTTTCGATCGAGATGAACACCAATTTGTCGTGCAGCACGCGGTTGTGTTTTAAATTATGCATCAAGGCACTGGGAGCAAACTTGGGTTGGGTTTGCATGAAAACAGCGGCACCCGCCACGCGAGCCGGTTGGCGACGCTCTAAACTTTCAAGCAGGCCAATAAGCTCAATTGATTCTTTGTTGAGCTTTGCCGCCAGCAATTTTCGACCTTTCATCCATGTGAGCATTAACAGGATTATCGTAGCGCCGATGAGCACTGGCATATAGCCGCCGTGCAAAAGTTTCAGGCCGTTGGCCATGTAGAACATAAACTCGACAACAAAGATAAAGATGAGTGCAGGGATGGCAAGCCAACGCGGGAGGTTGCGCGATTGCCAGAAGAACACCACCGCGAGAATTGTATCCACCAACATCGACGTGTTGACGGCAATGCCGTAAGCCGATGCAAGGTTCGATGAGCTTTTGAACACCAGCACCAGAATAATGACGCCAATCAAAATCATCCAATTGATTTGCCCGACGTAGATTTGCCCTTCCTCGGTTTCTGACGTGTGGATGATATTCATGCGTGGCAAAAGCCCTAAAGCCATGGCTTGTTGGGCAATAGAGAAAGCACCTGTAATGACTGCTTGGCTGGCGATCACAGTCACCATTGTTGCCAGCAAAACCAGCGGCACGAGGCCCCACGATGGCAACATGAGGAAGAACGGATTATCAACTGCTTCAGGGTGGGCAATAACGAATGCCCCTTGGCCAAGATAGTTTAGAACGAGCGCTGGAATTACAATGGCCGACCACGCCATTCGAATGGGGTTTTTCCCAAAATGACCCATATCGGCATAAAGCGCCTCACCGCCTGTAACAGCGAGAAACACGCCACCGAACACTAAGAGCGCTAAACTGGGGTGATTGATGAGCATCATAAACCCATGGACCGGATTGAGCGCTTGGAAAATTTCAAGATCATCGGTTATGTGCATCAAGCCAATAACCGCGAGCACGATAAACCAAACCAATGTGATGGGTGCAAACAACGCGGCGACGCCACCAGTGCCTTTATATTGGAAAGTAAACAGCGTCAGCAGCACCGCCAAAGTGATAGGAACGACAAAAGGCTCAAAACCCGGATTGATTACGGTGAGACCTTCTACCGCTGAGAGAACCGACATGGCGGGTGTGATCATAGCGTCACCGAAGAAGAAGGCCGCTCCAACAATTCCGAGGCCTAAAACAATACCGCCTTTTTTCTGGATTAGATTTTCAACGAGAACCACAAGCGAAAGAATTCCGCCTTCGCCCTGATTGTCGGCGCGCATGAGCATGATCACATATTTCAACGTGACGATGATGAACAAAGCCCAGAGCAGAAGTGATACAACACCAAGCACTGCGAGACGCAAATCACCCCCAGCGGCAACGACCGGATGCAGAGCTTCGCGCATTGCGTAAAGCGGACTGGTGCCGATATCGCCAAAGACCACGCCGATAGAAGCGAAAGCCAACTTCAATTTTGGTCTCGAAAATGTTCCGCCAACGCTGGTAGATGCAGACATTAAAAGCCCCCTGGCTCATATGAAAATGCAAGCACTTTAAGGCGCTTGGATTACGGCGCGGCATTCAGCAGGAAGGCCCTTGAGAGTCAAGGGGGGCGGTGGCACATAGGGCTTTGCGTTTGGATTGGGTTTTGGCTTTTGAAACGGTTTACCGCTCATCCAATAGGCCAACTCTTTGCCGCAGCCGGTTCCATCATCAGGTTTTGGCGTCCATTGATTTGTGCACCCCGCCATGCCAGCGGGGCAGCTCATACGGATATGAAAATGAAATGTATGACCATATAGGGGGCGGACTTTTGCAAGCCAAGAACGATCACCTGTGGCCCATTTGCAAAGCTCGGCTTTGATTGGGGGGTGCACAAAAATGCGCGCAACTTCAGGGTACTGTGCGGCAGTTTTGATAAGTTTAGCGCGTGACTCGGTCCAAGTATCAGGATTGATAGCCGAGTGGCTTTTAACCATTTCGAGAGGCACGAGGTTCTCACGTTCCTTGGCTGTCAGAACATGGTCTGGCATCGGGGTGAACCACACGTCAGCATCTAAGCCAATTTGATGGCTAGCATGGCCCGTGAGCATGGGGCCGCCACGAGGCTGCGAAATATCGCCGACAAGGAGTCCATTCCAACCGTCGTTTTGTTTTGCATCTGCCGCCAAGCGCTCAATGAGATTGAGGAGCGATGGATGACCCCAATTGCGATTACGGGACGTTCGCATCACTTGCCACGCCGGGCCATTGACGGGAAGGGCCTTTGCGCCCGAGAGGCAGCCACGCGCGTAATTGCCAATGGCGCGTGCTGCAAGATTTGCTGGGGTGACTTCCTGGCCAAATAATTTCTTAGCGGGAATTGAGTTGATGTTCACAGGTGCCGCTGCAGGTGTAGTGAGGTTTGCCAGTTTCGCTTGGTCTGCCGCCGTTTGGGCAAGGGCAGGCATTACATAAATTGCGCAAGCAAGAGCGGCAACCGCCCAAAATTTATTTCTTACGGAAGGCATCAAGAGAGACAACTTTTGGTGCTTCAGCGGTTTCAGTCGCTTCTTCAGGTTCTTCACTTTCAGTTTTTGCAGCAACCAGTTTTTTCGGCTTTGACTCAGGTTTTTGTTCGGCCTCTTCATGGGCCACTTCGAACTGCAATCCAAATTGCACCGCTGGGTCGAGGAAGCCTTTCACCGCCGCAAAGGGCACCACAAGCTTTTCGGGAATGTTGTCAAATGAGAGTTCCACTTGGAAACGTTCTTCGGTGACAATCAGATTATAGAACTGGTGTTGCAAAACCACGGTCATTTCGCGGGGATAACGCTCAGCCAAACGCTCGCCAATATTGACGCCCGGAAACTTGGTATTGAAGGCAATGTAAAAATGATGTTCGCCCGGCAAGCCTGATTTTTCAACTTTGCGCAAAGCTTCACGCACCACGCCTTTGAGGGCATTTTGGGCCAGTTGATCATAACGCATCAGGTCTTCAGGCATTTAAGATTTTACTCAATATGATTTGCGACTCGGACCGTAACATAGCCTTATGGATGGGGGGTTGTCACGCTTTGCGCGGTTTGAGTTTTGGGTCAGTATGAATTTCCGCTTTTAACTCTTGTCCGACAAATCTAAACTATCGGCCGACAGATGTAGCAGACACGTTGAACCGGCACTTAATGGAGTGCGAATTTTTTACCCATCGCATAAGATTTGTCGGAGAGGCTCCTATTGCAAATATACGGTTTCACGGCCTAGAATCTCTCGGAAATTCAATAGAACCTGACTTCAAGGAATTTCGGTAATGCACCAACGATTGTTCGTTGCTCTAATCTTCATGGGTCTCCAGCTCACCATCGCCAATGCAAGCGGAGAACCTAAGTTCCCTTTTGTGGATGGTCGATGGTCAGGAGGCGTCGAAATCGCACCTAATAGTGCCAGTGTTGAAGAATGTTGGGCCCGCACGACGTTTAACGATGGCACGACGTTTACGCTGGCAAAACGTGGGGATGGGAACTGGCGCCTGATCTTGTCAAACCCCGATTGGCGGCTGCCACCTTCCCACCGCTTCGCCGTGGTCGCGCTGGTCGATTTCTACCCGCAACTTCATATTGCCGCCGAAGCCAAGGCCCCAACGCGCTTGGAGATTTCAAACCTCGACCGGATTTCTCTCTTAGGACTCATTGAGAATGGACACACGATCGATCTCAAGTCCGATGGTTTCAATGCAAAGTATGACCTTGAAGGTAGCGCCAAGATTATCGAGAGGGTGCGAAACTGCCTCACCAATTAGCTAACGTATAAAAGGCCCGCCGCACACGCGGTCCTAATTAAAAAAAATTTGAGACTGACCCACTAGCTGGATTTGGTTTTGCGCGGCTTGGTTTTTGCTGGTGCAGCTGTAGGCGGTTTATAATTGGCTGCTGTTGTGGCTAGCCGTTGGACAACGTCATCCACATAGGCAACAAATTCCTCGTTAAATCTATTTTTCACAAGCGGCCAAGCCGCGTGAGTGCCGGGTGACGAGAAGAATGAGTGCATGTCGGCCGTCATGGCCTTCCAGTCGCTTTCGCTGAATGTCCCAATTTTGTGCTGGAACCAAGCGTTTTCATAACTCTTGAGGTAGGCCATGAGTATGAAACGGAAGCGGGCTTTTTCAACGCGGGCAAGTGCGGAAAAATCATCTATGCCGCGCAGCATGATGTCCACCGTATCGCCGTTGTGCCCCAAGCTCAACCATGCTTGCAACGAAATCACGCTAATCTGCTGATATGTCGCTGCGCGAACGGCCCTTGCATTGTTGCGAATTTGAATGCCGACATAAATCATTGACGCGATCACACCGATGCCACCGAGAATTTGTAGAGTTTCTTGCAGAGTCATTTTTTCGCTCGTTTTGCTTTTGCTGGAACGACGGGTGGCGGTGGCGGAGCAATGGCTGCTTGGCGCTTGGAAACTTCGGCGACATATTTGCGAAATTCTACGCTGGAGCGGTTCTTGATTCCCTCCCACGCAAACCTTGTGCCGGGATAGGCAAAAAGCGAGTCCATATCGTAGGCGATGGCTTGCCAATCGGATTCCTTCAGCACGCCAACCCTGTATTGGAACCAGGCGGTTTCAAATCGGCGCATTGTCGCCATCGAATTTAAATAGTAACGCGACTGCTCAACATGCCCCGTAAGGCTCGCAAAATCACGGCCTCCGCGCAGCATCACAGACAAGGTTTCGGCATCGCGGGCCAAGCTATCCCAATGGCTGATAAATGTGTTGGACACCTGATGATAAGTGGCGGCCCGCACCGCGCGGGCATTGTTGCGGATTTGGATGGCGACATAGATCAAGGAAGCAATCACGCCGATG
>JANPGD010000030.1:0-5859 GCA_031423845.1 Hyphomicrobiales bacterium
CACGGTGTTGCCAACGATGATGGAGTTTTCCGGTTTGAAACCCACATTGGCTTGAGGGCGGATGATAAGCTTGCCACCTGACAAGCCCTTGCCAACATAGTCGTTGCCTTCGCCAGTGATTTCCAGCGTCACACCTTTGGCCGCCCAAGCGCCGAAGCTTTGACCGCTGATGCCAGTGAACTTCACTTGAATAGTGTCTTCCGGCAAACCTGCATGTCCATAACGCTTAGCCACTTCGCCAGAGAGCATGGCGCCTGCCGTGCGGTTATGGTTGCGGATTTCGGAATGGATCACAACTGGAATGCCACTTTCCAAAGCGGGCATGGCTTCAGCGATCAACTTGCGATCGAGAATTTTGTCGAGACCATGGTCTTGCGCAGTCACGCGGCGGGTGGCGATTGGGCCTGTAACATCGGCCTTGGCAAAGAGCTTCGTAAAATCCAAACCTTTGGCTTTCCAATGTGTGATCGCCTTTTTGGTGTCGAGCCATTCCGTGCAGCCGACCAATTCTTCCAATGTGCGCGCACCCATGGCAGCCATGAGGCCGCGCAGTTCTTCGGCCACAAAGAAGAAGAAGTTGATCACATGTTCAGGCTGGCCCTTGAAGCGCTTGCGCAGTTCTGGATCTTGGGTGGCAACGCCAACCGGACACGTGTTCAAATGGCACTTGCGCATCATAATGCAGCCCGCCGCTATCAGTGGCGCTGTAGCAAAACCAATTTCATCAGCACCCAGCAGCATGGCAATCAACACATCACGGCCAGAGCGTATGCCGCCATCAGCTTGAACCCAAATGCGGCCTCTGAGATCGTTGGCCACCAGAGTCTGTTGCGTTTCAGCCAAACCAATTTCCCAAGGGGAACCAGCGTGCTTGATTGATGTCAAAGGCGATGCGCCCGTGCCACCTTCATAACCAGAAATGGTCACATGATCGGCATGGGCTTTAGAAACCCCAGCGGCCACTGTGCCCACACCCACTTCAGACACCAGCTTCACTGAAACTTGCGCCACTGGGTTTACGTTTTTGAGATCGTAAATCAGCTGCGCCAAATCTTCGATTGAATAAATGTCGTGATGGGGCGGAGGAGAGATGAGGCCAACGCCCGGTGTGGAGTGCCGCACTTTAGCAATCGTGGCATCAACCTTGTGGCCGGGCAGCTGCCCGCCTTCGCCAGGCTTTGCACCCTGCGCCATTTTAATCTGCATCATATCGGAGTTGACCAGATATTCCGTCGTCACACCAAAGCGGCCAGAGGCCACTTGCTTAATGGCTGAGCGCATGGAATCGCCGTTCGGCAGTGGGGTGTAACGATCAGATTCTTCGCCACCTTCACCGGTGTTGGATTTGCCGCCAATGCGGTTCATAGCGATCGCGAGTGTTGTGTGGGCTTCGCGTGAGATTGAGCCGTAAGACATGGCACCCGTGGCAAAACGCTTCACAATATCCTTAGCGGCAATAACCTCATCAATGCTGATGGACGCTTTGCCCATTTCCTCAGCCGACTTAATGCGGAACAGACCGCGCAAAGTTTTCAGCTTTTCGTTCTGCTCGTTAATCAAGCGGGCATATTCTTTATATTTGTCTTGAGAATTTCCGCGCACCGCATGCTGCAAAGTTGAAACAGTTTCAGCATTCCACACATGGGCTTCACCGCGAATGCGCTGCGCATAATCGCCACCCACTTCGAGAGACGTTGTGAGAACGGGGTTCAAACCAAACGCATCTTCATGCCGCCTAAAAGCTTCTTCCGCCACTTCAGCCAAACCAATGCCTTCAATCTGCGTGGCTGTGCCCGTGAAATATTTCTTGATGAATTCGGTTGATAAACCAATCGCGTCAAAAATCTGCGCACCACAATAAGATTGATACGTAGAAATGCCCATCTTGGACATGACTTTCAGAATGCCCTTATCGACAGCCTTGATGTAACGCTTCACCGCTTCATAAGCTGAAACTTTTTCATCCAGCGTTGGCAGCAGCGCTTCCAAAGTTTCAAAAGCGAGATAGGGGTTGATCGCTTCAGCACCATAGCCTGCGAGCGCGCAGAACTGATGCACTTCACGCGGCTCACCCGATTCAACCACAAGGCCCACGAGTGTGCGGAGGCCTTTGCGGATCAAATGATGATGCGTTGCCGAAGTTGCCAGCAAGGATGGAATGGCTACGCGTTCAGCCGAGACTGAACGATCTGACAAAACAATAATATTATAGCCGTCCCCCACAGCGCGTTCGGCTTGGGCGCACACGCTATCTAAGGCCGCTTCCATATATTCAGCGCCATTGGCCACATCATAAGTAATATCAATGGTCACAGTGCGGAATGAGTTTTCACGCACGGTGCCAATGTTGCGAATGCGCTCCAGCTCTTCGTTGGTTAAAATCGGTTGCGACACTTCTAGGCGCATATGCTTTGAAGTGCCTTTGAGATCAAGCAAGTTTGGCCGTGGGCCGATGAAACTTACCAAGCTCATCACCAATTCTTCACGAATAGGATCAATCGGCGGGTTAGTGACTTGCGCAAAGTTTTGCTTGAAATAAGTATCAAGCGATTTTGCTTTGTCGGACAGCGCCGACACAGGCGCGTCATTGCCCATAGAGCCTGTAGCCTCTTGGCCCGTGGTGGCCATGGGTGCCATGAGAACTTTTAAATCTTCTTGGCTGTAACCAAAAGCTTGCTGACGATCCAACAAAGGAACGGCAATTTTTGGCCGCGCGGTCTTGGCTTTGGGCATATCACGCAGCACAACCTGCGTGCGCTTCAACCAATCCTTATAAGGATGCGCGTTCGAGAGTTCCTTCTTTAGGTCTTCGTCGGAAACGATTTTCTTTTTATCCAAATCAATCAGCAGCATTTTTCCAGGCTGCAAGCGCCACTTGTGGGTGATCTTCGATTCGTCGAATGGCAGCACACCCATTTCAGAGGCAAGCAACACATGGCCATCGTCGGTTGTAAGGTAGCGTGAAGGGCGAAGGCCATTGCGATCCAAGGTGGCACCAATCACTTTGCCATCGGTAAACACCATGGCAGCGGGACCATCCCAAGGTTCCATCAAAGCAGCGTGGTGCTCATAAAATGCACGGCGATCATCATCCATCAACGGATTACCAGCCCAAGCTTCGGGGATCAGCATCATCATGGCATGGGGCAGGGAATAGCCGCCCATATATAAAAGCTCTAGCGCATTATCAAAACACGCCGTGTCAGATTGGCCTTCATATGAAATCGGCCAGAGTTTGGACAGGTCTTCGCCCAGCACATCAGACTTCATGTTGGCTTGGCGTGCCGCCATCCAGTTATAGTTGCCGCGCACGGTGTTAATTTCGCCGTTGTGACACACGAAGCGATAAGGATGCGCCAAAGGCCAGCTTGGGAAGGTGTTGGTGGAGAAACGTTGATGCACAAGTGCAAATGCCGATTGCACGCGCTCATCTTTCAGATCGATATAATAGTTGGCCACATCAGTGCCCAGCACAAGGCCTTTGTAAACCACTGTGCGGCAGGAAACCGAAACCGGATAATAAGTGCGGGCCTTAGCACCCAACACTTCCATCACGCGGTTAGAAACCACTTTGCGGCAGACAAAAAGCTTGCGCTCAAATTGGGCTTCATCACGAATGGTGGGGCCACGGCCAATAAACACTTGGCGATGCTTTGGTTCAGTGTCTCTTACTGAGTAGCCTAGCACTGTTGAGTCAACTGGCACATCGCGCCAGCCTAAAACCTTGAGGCCTTCTTCGCGGGCTGTTTCCCACCAGATGCGTTCAATGTCGGCACGGTATAAGGGTTCTCGCGGCATGAACAGAAAGCCCACACCATATTGGCCGGACGCTGGGAGTTCGAATCCGAGACGCTTGGCGTCAGCGGAAAAATACTCATGCGGAATTTGAATGAGAATGCCAGCACCATCGCCGGCCTTAGGGTCAGCACCCACGGCACCGCGATGCTCCAAGTTATGAAGAATCTCGAGGCCCTTGGACACCACTTGATGGCTTTTAATGTTATTGATGTTGGCATATAAACCAATGCCACAAGCATCATGTTCGTTGCGGGGATCATAAAGACCATGGGCCGGTTTCATGCCTTCAGGCAGGTTCACGGGTGCATTCATGATTTTAGACTCCTAGATAGGTCAACTGTACTGACCTATAGGTATGCCATTTTAGAGGTTTTGGCGCAAGTAAAGAATCATTTTTGGTGTGAAAACGAAACAATGTTGCGCGAAATGGGGGTCGTGCGATCGACTGCCCACTTGTATAAGTATAAAAATATAAGTATAAAATGGTATGGATGATACAGACTTTGAGTGGGATGAGGCTAAAAATCTCTCAAACCAGAAAAAGCATGGCATCAGTTTTGAAGATGCGGCCAGAGTTTTCAATGACCCGCTCATGCTGTTGGTTCCCGATGGATATGACGGCGGGGAGGAGCGTTGGCGTGCTTACGGTCAGATAGGTGGCGTGGCCATCATCATGGCTGCTCATACTTACCGCCCGAAAAATGGCCGCGAAATTATCCGTATCATCTCAGCGCGTTTGGCAACACGATATGAAAGGCAAAAATATGAACACGAAAATGGTTAGAAAGAAATTGGAAGATTTGCCTGCACTCACCGCAGTAGATCACGACAGGTTGGCAAAATTATCCACTCGCCCTGATAGCGAGATTGACTTGAGCGACATTCCTGAACTCACAGATGAAGAGTGGAAGACAGCCGTGAGAGGGAAACACTATCGACCTGTAAAAACGCAAATCACGGCCAGCCTCGACAAAGATGTTCTGGCGTGGCTGAAGACAGATGGTCGGGGATATCAAACACGAATGAACGCCATCCTTCGTCGCGAAATGCTTCAGGCGCGGTTGTCGGGCACACGGAAATAGGTTTAACTCCTAAATCAACTTGCCTTGCTGTGTCGTATTTTCCTTGGCGGCTTTCTTGAAACCTTCGCTATGGCCGAATGGAATTTGCGGGCGCTTGCCCGCAAATAATTCAGCCACTGTGATGATTTGCAATTTTGGAAATTTGCCGTGGGCCGTTTCGTAAATGCCAGCGGCTGCGGCTTCGGCAATCATTGGTTTGGTGGGTTCTACAAGGGAAAGGAAAATGCCCATGGGGGCTTTTTCGCGCTCGAGAACACCTTTCAAATCTCTAATCATCGGAACCGAAACGCTGTCGCCTCCCTTAACGGAGACAATGGCGCGTTCGGTAGTTTTGCCATCGGGTTTGAAATAGATCAGGCCATCAATGCCACCATCAGCACCTTTTTTCTTGCCCGCAAAGGGCACAGCATCCACCAGTGAAACCGCCCACCATTGGAATTGATATTTATCTCGCAGCGCCAAATCTCTGGCACCCGCTTCGTCTTTAGGAGTCCCATGAACTTCCATTGCTATGCCGGGGAAAGCATCTTTCAAGCGCTTCTCAATGAGAGATATGGCGAGGTGAGTGACATCAATTCCAATCCATCGCCGCCCCAGTTTCTGCGCCGCATGAACCGTGGTGCCACAGCCGCAGAACGGATCCAACACCACATCGCCTTCATTGGATGAGGCCGAGAGAATGCGTTCGAGCAGAGCAACAGGTTTTTGCGTAGGATAACCGAGGCGTTCAGCTGCAGACGGCGCTATAATTGAAATGGGCCAGACCGTATTCAATGGTACTGAAGAAGCATCATCAACTTCTTCAGTTGGATTGCGATTGCCTTCATCATCGAATGTTACATTTTGCTTTTTGCCTTTCCATCTTTTTTGCGAGCTCAGAGAAGCTTCTTGGTAGAGGGTATTAAACGTACCCGGCTCTACATCTTTAGTGTAAAACAAAATTACATCATGCATCTTTTGGAACCGTCGAGCTTTTGTC
>JANPGD010000031.1:0-27509 GCA_031423845.1 Hyphomicrobiales bacterium
GCGGTGATTGCAGCCTGCAGCGGCACTGAGAATGCGCCCAAAGAATTGCCCGCTGCACTAACTGGTTTGCCTGCCGCCATTGACGCAATACAAGCCGATGACCGCGCTTATCAAACGGCATCAATCGCTTTCTATAAGGACAAGCCCACGGCCGTTCAGCTGTTCCGGAAAATTGCCTCGTCCAATTCTCTTCACAAAGCCTATGCCCATTATAATGTGGCCAATCTTTTGGCTAACATTAAAGACGTAAACGGCGCACGGTCGGAAGCAAAAGCCATCCTTGCCGATCAAAGCCTGTCATCCGTTCAAGCCATCACCCAAGAATTGCTAGGTTATATTTCCAACATTGAAGACACTCCTGAAGGATGGACTGCGCTGATCGATAGCACCTTGGATGTGCTGTCAAAACCAAAAGCCGAAATCTTGGCATCTGAGAAACTTAAAACTGATTATGGCCGCGCTTTGTATGACATTAATTATGCCGGCATTACTGCAAAGCAAGATGATTGGTGGGTGAAGGGTGTATTGCCTGAAGAGCCAACGCTGTCAAAAGCCGTGATGGATGAAGCCCGCAAATCACCCATGGCTTTGTGGATGATGACGGGCCAAAGCGTGAATGAAAGCTACCGCGATGCCTCGTGGGCCATGAATGGCGATAAATGGAATGCTTGGGCAACATCATATGTCGACCGTGCCATGGCTTTGGCCCCTGCAGGTTCTGGCATTACCGGCGCATCGAAAGATGTAATCGATCTCTTAAGAGCCAAACCCGATGATGCAACGCGCGCTGCCGTTTGGGCTAAAGCCAAAGCTGCTATCGATGCGGCGTCAAAGTCTTGTGGTGATGGACCGGAAACAGCCGCCTCTGGACAACTCCTCCTCCATGCCGTGCGCCTTTCGGCACTGGCTGGAAAATTTGATGAGGCCTTTGATGGTCTGGCCGCAGTGCCTTTTAAAGGTGCGGATTCTTATGCCACTGGCGTGGTTTCCAAACTGGCACAATATATCTTGAGCACAGGCAATGTGGAGCAGGGGCGCCGCATGCGTGATCGCCTGCTCACGCCAGAATTCTTCAATGCCGTCGCCGCTGATCAACGCGACCAACTGCAACACAATTACAGTGATTTTCTGGGTTGGGTGGCTGAAGACGAAACTCATTGGAAAGATGCTTTGCAAGCCAGTAGCGCAAAACTTGGCAATCCATTGCTCAATCTTTTGCCCACAAAATCACTGGTAGAATTGGCTAACGACACGCGATTCTCTGATAATCAAAAAGCCTTGCTTTTGCGGGCCGCTTGGACGCGGAATTATGCGCGAGGGAAAAAGCTTGACCTTAAACTTACCGACGAAATGTTTGCGGCTAATCCCCAAATCAAAGGAACCTTTGATGAGATTGCCAAGGCCACACCAAAACTTAGCCCAGATCGCCATTGGCTGTTAACCATATTGCGTAACCCACGTTTTGGCATTTTGCTGAACTCACCAGACAGTTATATGGACCCAATCGAAACTCCGAACCCGATTTACACAGCCCTTGATGACTATGACCACAACGACAAGAATTGGTGGTGCCCACTGGAGCCTAGTCGCCAACTGAATGCGATGCGGATGCAATACAACTATGCGGCTGGTAACCATGAGCCAAGCAAGCGCGATCTTGCTGCGGGCTATGACCCCGCACTGGTGACACAAATGGCCAATGCCCGCGAAAGCCTGTTGAAGCAACATCCTGTGATGAAGACTTTGGATGTTGCAGAAATCGCTAGCCTCGAAAAGATGGCCAGCGCACCCAACAAACTGAGCTACGCCGCAATCGCGTGGGGCAAAGCCAGCAAGGGCGAAGATGGCGCACCTGAAGCCTTGGCGTTGGCCGTAGAAGCTACGCATTACGGCTGCAACTGGCACGGCGGCCACAAGGCCTATTCCAAGCCAGCCCAAGAACTTCTGAAGTCCAAATTCGCAACCACACAATGGGCCAAGGGCACGCCATATTGGTTCAATTGCCAGGAAATGGTCTATGATAAAGACTACAACAAAATTGGAACCTGCAAACCCCACGACTGGCCAAAAGATAAGCTGCCAAACTAAAGTAACGCGTGAGCGTTACAACCCAACCCATTGATGGGGGAAGCAATCCGCTGGCTACCTAGAATATTATGGACTAGTCTCCTCAAAGGAAATATTCCATAATATATATTATGCGAATGAAGGATATAGCTTTGGCGAACGACGATCCGACCAAGATGGACCCCCGCAACATCGCTACCCTGCGCGCCATCATGCTGGCCTTGCGCACGCCCGTCACTGGCTGCCCATGGGACTTGCAACAAGACTTCGCCAGCATTGCGCCCTACACCATTGAGGAAGCCTACGAGGTGGCAGACGCAATCTCGCGCGGCAACAAAGCTGACCTGTGTGATGAGCTGGGAGATCTTTTGCTGCAACCCATCTATCATGCCCAAATGGCCGCCGAGGAAGGCAGCTTCACATTTGATGATGTGGTTGAAGCCGTCGTCAAAAAGATGATTAGGCGTCATCCGCATGTGTTTGGTGATGACCAAGCCAAGGCCGCAACCTTGGTCAAAGGCTTCTGGGAGGAAAACAAGGCCAAGGAACGGCAAGGGCAACCCAAACAAGGCGTGCTGGATGCTGTTCCCGTCGACCTGCCCGGATTAACCCGCGCCCTCAAGCTGCAGGCCAAAGCTGCCAAGGTGGGCTTTGACTGGCCATCAGTTGATAACGTCTACGATAAAATTACCGAAGAGATTGCCGAATTCCGAGATGCACCCGAGGCCGGAAAAGCCGCCGAGTTTGGCGACATCCTCTTCGCCATGGCCAACGTGGCACGGCATCTTAACATTGACGCTGAAGCCGCTTTGCGCGCCACCAATGACAAATTCACACGGCGCTTTAAGCACATTGAAGCGGAGTTGGAAAAGATCGGCAAAGTCCCAAAAGACTCCAATTTGGAAGAAATGGACACTCTGTGGAATGACGCAAAGCGACGTGAGAAGTCCTAAAACATTTCCGTTCTGGCCGCTTTCCACAAAATCCATTGTTTCTGCAATTGCCCGACAGTCGCCCCTTTGCTAACGAGCCCTGCTCCACGCCGTACAATGGCTTTAAAATAGGCGTCCGTCAAAGATACATGCAAAAATGCAGGCATCGCTGCCGGCTTGATGGTCCACGACATTTTGCGCGCTTGTGCCAATCGGCTGCGGGCATGTTCTCGAAGTTCCGCCAGCACAATGCCGAGTGATGCTTCATTATTGCCAGACAAGAGATCAGCTGCCGTTGCCTCCCGCGCTACCAACTTATCCAATGGGATAAAACACTGCTGGTGTTGACGCTGCTGTGGCAAGCTGCGCAACAGTCCCGCCAGCCCATAAGCCACCCCTGCCAAGCCTGAAACTTCAGCATTTTCGAGCGCTTCGTCTCGCGCCAGAATGAGCGAAGCCATTTGGATGAGCGCTGAGGAAGTCTCCCCCAAATAGCCTTCTAAATCTGGCAATGATCTCATTGGATCAGAGTAGAAATCAAAAACATGAGCTTTCACCAAGTTCTGCAACGCATGTTTTGGTAAATCACCTTCCGCAATGGCGCGTGATAAAGCAATGGCTACAGGGTGATCTTGTTTTTCGTTTGCATAGATTCCGTCGAGTGTCTCAAGCCACCACTGCAAACGAATTTCACCAATGGCAGGCTCGCTCACACTGTCACGCACGCGGGCCACTTCCACATTAAACGCATAGAGCGCCATGAGATGCGCGCGTTTAGTTTCCGGCGCAAACAAGCATGCCAAAAAACGATCCTTGTCTTGATTCTGCACCAAATCAAAGCAATGTTGATCTTCACTGGTCACGGCACAGCCACCATGGCAGCGGCGAGCCGCCTACCCTCTGCAATCATTACATTATAGGTGTGCACAGCAGAACTGGTGCTCATAAAATCTACATTAAGGTCTTCAGTGGCAAACAACGTTAAGAGGTCGCGCGAGGGTCGCTGCATTTCAGCCCCGGTCCCCAACAGCACAAAATCAAGCTGTGACTTCACTTCAAGAATTTGGGCGAAATCCCGCACTCGCAAAACAACGCCATGGGACCAGGCGCGCATGCCATCCGGCAAGACTAACAATGAACCCAGATGCGACATTGAACCAAACCGAAAACCACCATCACCAAATGAAGCAATGGGCAAAACCTGCGGCAGAAATTTTATCGCGCTCAAGTTTTGTCAGCCACCTTGACATCACTTCCCGGCCTGTCGCGCTTGGTTCCCAACAAGATCAACACAGGGGATGCAATAAAGATCGAGCTATAAGTGCCAACAATAACACCCCAAATCATTGTAAAGGTGAAACCACGGATCACCTCACCCCCGAACACATAAAGCGCAATCAAAGCCATCATGGTGGCCATTGATGTGAGAATGGTTCGCGGCAAAACCGAGTTGATTGAGAAATCGATCAAATCGGCGAGCGGCATAGACTTATATTTGCGCAAGAATTCGCGAATTCGGTCGAACACCACAACGGTATCGTTTAGTGAATAACCGATAATGGTGAGGATAGCCGCAATAATCGAGAGGTTGAAATCGAGGCCAATCAAACAGAACAGCCCAATTGTTAAAGTCACGTCATGGAGCAATGACAGAATGGCGCCTACAGCAAATTGCCATTCAAATCGAACCCACAAATAGAGCAGCACGAAAAATAGCGAGAGCAATACAGCTGACGTTGCTTGCTGAGTCTTTTCACCGGACACTGTTGGCCCCACGGTTTCAGAACTGCGGATCTCAACTTTATCACCTAAAGCCGTTTTTAATTTAGCTTGCGCAGCTTTCTCGGCCTCTGGCCCACCATCTTGTGCTTCCAACCGAATGCGAACGTCGGATGGTCCGCCAAATTGTTGCAATTCAACTGCACCAATCCCCAAATTTCCCAGCGTACCCCGCAATTGGTCAAGCTGGGCTGGGCCTTCGGTACGGATAGTGACGACCGAACCACCCTTAAAATCAATACCATAATTCAGGCCGACAACTGCAAACAATGCAATTGAAATGGCACATAGAATGCCAGACAAAAAGAAGCCAAAACGACTAAGCCGCATAAACGGATATTTGGTGTCGTCTGGAATGAGACGAATGGGTTTCCAGCGCATTAGAGATTAATCTCCTTCGGACGATTCTTTTTCACCCACATCGCGACCAGAAAGCGTGTGAGAGTGAACGCCGTGAACATTGTTGTTAAAATACCGACCGCAAGCGTGACGGCGAACCCGCGGATGGGACCAGAGCCCACGCCAAATAGCACCACGGCCGCAATCAGTGTGGTCACGTTGGCATCCACAACTGTCGCCAAAGCCTGCTTAAATCCTGTTTCTATGGCACCCATGGCCGTTCTGCCATTGCGCCATTCTTCACGGATTCGCTCGTAAATCAAAACGTTCGAGTCAACCGCCATGCCGAGTGTTAAAACAATACCTGCGATACCGGGTAATGTGAGGGTGAAACCGAATAGTGACATGATGGCAATGAGCATGAGCAAGTTCACGAGCAAGGCCGCGTTGGCTAGAAGCCCAAAAAAACCGTAGGGCAACATCATAAAGGCCATAACAAAAACGAGACCTGTGAGCGATGCGACCAAACCTGCTTTAATTGAATCCGCGCCAAGGCTTGGCCCAACGGTCTGGCCCTCAATCACATCGAGCTTTGCAGGCAGAGCACCCGAACGCAACACGATGGCGAGGTTGTTTGAATCATCAATTGAGAAGTTTCCTGAAATTTGGCCAGAGCCACCAAGAATGGGCTCATTGATCACGGGATCGCTCATAATCATATTATCAAGAATAATCGCGAAGGGCTTACCCACATTATCTGCGGTCAACTTACCAAATCGCACCGCACCCTTTTGGTTAAAGCGGAAGCTGACCACTGAACGATTGTTTTGGTCAAAACTCGGTTGAGCATCATTGAGATCTGCGCCGTCAACGGTGGCACGGCCAGAGGTTTGCACCCACAATTGTGGCAGAGCTTTAATATCAGCTTCAGAAATTTTTTCGCCTTTATCGGCTTTTTCTTTGGTGATGCGGTCCACATCGGCTTTTTGTGGCAGGGCTTTACAATCGGGCGGTGGCAAGGCTGTGGCTGATACCGCTTGTTCGGCGCACATCAATTGGAAAGTAAGTTTTCCCGTCGTCCCAATAAGCGCCACAACCTTATCTGGATTTTGCTCACCAGGCAGCTGCACCACAATACGGTCAACGCCTTGTTGTTGAATAATGGGCTCAGTGACACCAGTGCCGTTTAATCGGCTTTCCATAATCGTCAGAGCTGTCTTGATGACCGATGCGATCTTGGCTTCAAGCCCTTTCTGATCAATCGAGAATGTGAACTGCTGATCAACTTGAGTGAGAGTGTACAAATTGGTACTAGCCCCACCCGACAAAATGCCAGCATCAAGCGGCTGTAGTAGTTTGCGCAGCTCAGTTTTGGCTTTTTCCACATCTCCAGCTTTAACAATGGCCACCGAAACGCCATTCTCAATTTTCGATGTGCCACCGTATCCAATTTTCGCTTCACGCAATGTGGTGCGAATATCACCTGTCAGCTGGGTTTGAAGCTTCTCGATCATATCCTTGCGGTCAACAGCCATCAGAATGTTGGAGCCGCCTTGCAAATCCAAGCCCAGTGTTAAGGGCCGCAAGCCATAATGATCTGCCACATATTGCTTGTAAGGCTGTGGAAGCACGTTGGGTAAGGCAAACAACAGCGCCACCAGCACTGAAGCGAGGATCGCGAGGACCTTCCAGCGAGGATAGTGAAACATCAGTTTAGAACCTTATTTCTTCTTTGATTTAGGTGTGACGACAACCGCGTCATCCTTGGCTGGTTCGCCACGCGCTGGCACATCAGCAATGCCTTGGCGCAACACGCGCACTTTAACACCTTCGCCAATCTCAACCAGCAATTCACGGTCATCAACGACGCGAACCACTTTACCAATCAAACCACCGTGCGTCACAATTGTGTCGCCGCGCGTTACTTGGCTCAACATATTCTGTTGCTCTTTCAACTTCTGCTGTTGTGGACGGATCATAAAGAAATAGAACACGCCCATAATGGCAACCATTGGAAGCATAAAACCAATGATGTCGCCTCCACCAAAAACGCCAGCAGGCGCACCCGTTGCAGCTTGGGCATAGGCATCAGTAATAAACATTCAAATCTCCTACATCAGTCTAAAACTGATTAAATGGGGCGAAACAAAACTTGCGCGGAATATAGCGATGGATTAGGCCATTGCAACCGTCATTGGTTGAGAAATATAAATGGCTAATAACCTTGAAATATCGACATTAAACCGCATAGCAGAGGCGTTAGAGCGCATTTCACCGCCCCCGCCTCCCGCTCCCGACTTTAAAAAAGCAGGTGCCTTTGTGTGGAACAGCACACCGCCAGCCCTCGAAGCCGTCATAAAGGTGAACCGAGTAGATTTGTCGCTTTTGCAAGGTGTGGACCAATCCCGCGACACACTTTTGGAAAACACACGCCGATTTGCAAAGTGCTATCCGGCGAATAACGCTCTGCTCTGGGGTGCGCGGGGTATGGGCAAATCGTCATTGGTGAAGGCGACACACCGAACCGTATCTGAAGAGACGAAGGGTATTCTCAAAATCGTTGAAATACACCGCGAAGATATCGAAAGTCTGCCCGCGCTCATGACACTGGTGCGCAAAAATGAAAAATATCGTTTCATCATATTCTGTGATGACCTTTCATTCGACGCCGACGACACATCCTACAAATCATTAAAGGCAGCATTGGACGGCGGTCTCGAAGGAAGGCCTAACAATGCAATATTTTACGCCACCAGCAACCGACGCCACTTACTGCCACGCGACATGATCGAGAATGAAAACTCAACAGCGATCAACCCTTCCGAAGCCGTTCAGGAGAAAGTGTCTCTTTCGGATCGCTTTGGCCTGTGGCTCGGTTTCCATCACTGCAGCCAAGATGAGTTTTTCGCCATGGTTGATGGCTATGCCAAACATTACAATATTAAGATTAAAACAGATGCGCTGCATGCAGCGGCAATTGAATGGTCAATTACTCGCGGTGCAAGATCAGGCCGCGTCGCTTGGCAGTTCATACAGGAATTGGCGGGACGACTAGGGCAAAAGTTGGAATAGATTTTCGCAGCATCGAGAATCGCTTAATCTAACGATATGAAAAAATTTCTGCTCGTTTTAGCACTTTTGATTTCACCAGCTCTCGCACAAGATGCCGAAGGTCCATTTCACCCGATGGATGCTCTCACCAACGCGGAAATTAAGGCAACGGTGAAACTTCTCACCGACGCAGGCGACGCCAATAACAAAACCCGCTATCCTGCCATAACATTGCAAGAAGCACCTAAAGACTTCATTCGGAGTTGGAAAAAGGGCCAACCCTTCAATCGGTCAGCTTTTGTGGTCATGCGCAAAAATGGCGACACTTATGAAGCAACCGTCGACATTACGAATAAGAAAGTCGTTTCCTTCATCGGAAAGCCAAATGTTGAACCGATGATCATGGATGCCGAATGGGCAGTCGGTCGCGATAAATTCATGGCCGACTCGCGCTTTAAAGCGGCGATGGCAAAACGTGGCTTTAAAAATTTGGACACTGTATTCTGCACACCAAATTCCGCAGGAGCTTTCCCCGGTGACGGCTTTGAGGGGCGGCGTATTCTGAAAGTGCCGTGCTTCTCTGGTGTCAATAAACTCCACCCATCGCTCGCCCGCCCCATCGAAGGGCTGATGGGCGTGGTCGACACGGAAACAGGCGACGTGCTGGATGTACTTGACCGCGAAATTGTCGACCTTCCGTCAACTCCCGACGGCTATGGCGACAAACTCCCGAAACCCCACGCTGAAACAAAACCCATCACCATGATCGCTCCAGCTGGCCCTAACATTGAGCTCGATGGCAATCTCGAAATTAGGTGGGATCGTTGGTCAATGCATGCGCGCGCTGATAAACGCGCAGGCCTCATTCTTTCACTTGTACGGTTTGATGACGGAAAGAAGCTGCGCGATATTGCCTACCAAATGAACGTGAGCGAAATGTTCGTGCCCTATATGAGCCCCGATCCAACCTGGAGCTACCGTACCTTTATGGATGCTGGCGAATTTGGTTTGGGATATTTGATGTCATCATTGAAACTCGGCGTTGATTGCCCACCCAATTCAATATTCACCGACTTAACATTCCCTAATGATATTGGCGGCACTTACACGCGTCCACAGGCGCTATGTATTTTTGAGCGTGCCTCCGGCGACCCTGCATGGAGACACTATTCCAGCGGGAAAAAAGCAGTCAGCGGAATTCCACAGGTTGAACTCGTTGTTCGTCACATTCCCACTTTGGGTAATTATGACTATGTAGTGGACTATGTTTTTTCCCCACAAGGCAACATCACGCTCCGGGTCGGTGCCACTGGTTTTGATGCAATTAAATCCACCACAGCCAAAGACATGGAAAGCCCGACAGCCTTAGCTGACACTGCCTATGGAACCTTGATTGCGCCCTACACGGTGGCGATCAACCACGACCATTACTTCAATTTCCGCCTCGATCTCGATATTGATGGCCCTAAGAATTCACTGGTGCGAGACGCCTTCATGCCCGGACCCGCCACGGGCTCCACCACAAGAAAAAGTCTATGGACCTTAAAAACCCAACGCTACGCAGCCGAAGGCCCCATCGTTCCCGATCACATGGCCACAGGCGGGGAGACTTGGCGTTTGATTAACCCCAACGAAAAAACCGGTTTAAAATTTAACCCGAGTTACTGGCTAGACCTGCACCACGCGGCAACTTCAATTCTTGATCCGCAAGACCCACCCCAAATGCGGGCGGGTTTCGCTGCCCAGTCGCTGTGGGTTACAAAAGAGCGTGATGATCAAAAATGGGCGGCCGGGCTTTATCCCAACCTCTCAACCAAGGATGAAGGCCTTCCCACATTTGTGGCCAAAGCCGAACCCATCGCCAATGAAGATTTGGTGTTATGGTACACAATGGGCTTCCGCCATGCCCCACGGCCAGAGGATTTCCCTATTCTACCAACCTTTTGGCACGAGGCGACATTACGTCCTGCCTTTTTCTTTGACATGGACCCGTCAATGACCTTCAATCCAGGTCAATTGAAAATGAAGGAATAACAAAATGAAACTGCATGGAGCACTCAATTCTCCTTATGTGCGGATGTGCATGGTCACCGCCTTAGAAGCGGGTTTGAAAGATCGTGTGACTTTAGTCCCAGCTGACCTGACCTTCACCAAGGCTGATCCTAAATTAGAAAAGCTCTCAGCAATTGGCAAAATTCCTGTGTTGGAAACCGAACATGGCCATGGTCTGCATGATAGCCGCGTGATCATGGAATATCTGTGCCACACGGCAGGCAACAAAGCTTTTCTGCCAGATGATGGCGTGAAACGTTTTCGTATTTTAACGCTACTCGCACTGGCTCAGGGGTTGAGCGATGCTGCCGTTTCTTTGCGGATTGAAACAACAGCCCGACCCGATGGTTTGCAATGGACCGCATTAATCGATCGCCTCAGCTTTCGCATCTATGCCTGTTTGGATGATTTGGAGCAAAACTGGGTGCATGAACTTGAATCAGTCAACCTCGGCAGCATCGCCACCGCCTGCACACTCGGATACTTGGATTTCAGATTGAACCATATGAATTGGCGAAATGGCCGCGCACAACTGACGAAATTTTCTGAAGGTTTCAACGCTCGGGCCAGTATGGTTACGGCGGGCCTTCCGAAAGCATGAGTTACACTGCAATCATATCTGGCGCAGGTCCAGCAGGACTAGCCGCCGCCTGTCTTCTAGCGTTGGACGGTGTTTCATGCGCTGTGATCGCTCCTGAGTTTAAACCCGATCCTCGGACCACGGCTTTGATGCAGCCGTCAATGCAAATGCTGAAATTCATCGGTGTTTGGAATGATGGCTTGAAAGCTGTATGCGCACCATTGAGGCAACTTCACCTCATCGATGATACTGGAAATTTGGTTAGTGCTCCGACTATTCAATTCTCGTCCTCAGAAATGAATTTAGAGGAATTTGGTTGGAACGTGCCACTCGCTCAACTGGTGCCTGCATTGCGAGCGCGGGCGCAGGAGCTAGGCGTTACCTTTATATCTGACACAAGTTTATCTGCCAAAACCACCGGCACGATTATTACAATAAAAACCCAGTCCGGCGAAAGTTACCACGCACAGGTTTTAATTGCTGCCGATGGTGCAGATTCCCCTTTGCGCAGTTCACTGGGCATCACCACTGAAAGCTGGTCCTTCGATCAATCAGCCTTGGCCACCAGTTTTGCGCATTCTGCTTCGCACCAATTTGTTTCGACCGAATATCACAAGTCGGCTGGCCCTTTCACGACTGTGCCACTACCTGGAAATCGCTCCAGCCTCGTATGGATGGACCGCCCTGCCCGCATTGAAACGCTTTTAAAGTTGAGCGATGCCGATCTTGCCACAGAAATTCAGCTGGAAACCAAAGGCAACCTCGGTCGCATATCTGAAATAGGCCCGCGCAAAGCGTTTCCTATGCGCGGTCAACGCGCTACCACTTTCGCCACTAAGCGTTGCATAGTGATTGGTGAAGCCGCCCATGTGTTGCCTCCAATCGGCGCTCAGGGCCTGAACCTATCGCTGCGTGATGCCGCCCAAGCAGCGGATCTCATCATGGGCACTGAAGACCCCGGTGCAGAGTTAGCCCTAAACGAATATAATACATTGCGCCGTGCTGATGTGATGCCGCGTCAGCAAATTGTGAACATGATGAACGAGTCTTTGCTGGCTAGTTTCCCAGCTATGGCTCTAGCCCGCGCCGCAGGGTTGAGCGCCATCGCCAATATGGCACCTTTGCGTAAATTGGCTATGAAGCAAGGGATAGCTCCATCTGCTAATTTGCCTTTTGCCATGCGAGGTTAGGCCCTTGCCAACGCAGCACATTATTGGCATTCAATGATCATGCGCCAAATGCCCGAAGCAAAATTTCAGATCGGCCAAATCGTTCGGCACCGCCTGTTCGCGTTTCGTGGCGTGATTTTTGACGTTGATCCGCAATTTAACAATACTGAGGAATGGTATAACTCCATTCCGGCTGAAGCCCGACCGCGCAAAGACCAACCCTATTATCATTTGCTCGCCGAAAACGATGAAACTGAATATGTGGCTTATGTTTCAGAACAAAACTTACAGCCCGACGAAACGCCAGAACCTGTGCGCCACCCACAAGTGCGTGATTATTTCGCCGGTTTTGATACCAAAAAGAAACAGTATAAATTGCGCGACAAACGGGCGCATTAAAGTGGTGACAACGGATATTCCGTCGTCACCACATCATTAAATTAAGCGCCCTTGAGCAAGCAAGCCAATGCTAAAACAACATAAGCAACAGCCATAATCCAAACTGATTGAAGCGGAAGGTTAGGAACTACACCCAACGCAGCCAATGCAGCGATGAGCGCGATAACAACAGTAATTAGAAAAACGATAGAAGTTGGTGCACTTAGACGCATGATTTTTCTCCCATGATGCAATCACAATCATAACGACTTCTGGAGCGGCACAAAGCGGTCAATAGTGACTGTGGATAATCTGAATTACTCGACAGTCACCGACTTTGCCAAATTGCGGGGCTGGTCCACATCAGTGCCAATAAAAACCGCCGCATGATAAGCCAGCAGCTGCACCGGTATGGCGTAGATAAGCGGGCTGATAAATGAGTGTGCCACTGGCACGCGAATATGCTTGAAAGTCTTGTGTGCATTGTCTTGGTGACTGTGATCATCGGTGATCAAAACAATCTTACCGCCACGCGCGGCCACTTCTTCCATGTTGGAAATAGTCTTTTCATAAAGCTCATCGCGCGGTGCAATCACAATCACGGGAACATGCTCGTCCACCAAGGCGATGGGCCCATGCTTCAATTCACCAGCAGCATAACCTTCAGCATGAATATAAGAAATTTCCTTCAGCTTCAAAGCACCCTCAAGTGCGAGTGGATAATTGATGCCGCGTCCCAAAAACAAAACATCGCGCGCTTTGGAAATCTCTTTGGCGACCGCTTGAATACTTTTTTCTTCTTTCAAGATTTCCGTCATATGGCGCGGCGCTTCAATTAGAGCTGTTACATATTCGCGCTCCAACTCTGGTGTTAGAGTGCCGCGTAACTTGCCAGCTAACAAAGCCAAACAGGCAAGTGCTGCTAATTGGCACGTAAACGCTTTAGTTGAAGCCACACCGATTTCAGGCCCAGCGTAAGTGCGCAGAACCAATTCCGACTCACGAGCGATGGTCGATTCTGGAACGTTGATAATCGCAATTGTGTGCTGACCTTGAGACTTGCAATAACGCAAAGCCGCCAACGTATCTGCCGTTTCACCCGATTGCGAAATCACAATGGCCACGCCATTTTTGCTCATCGGCGCTTCACGGTAGCGGAACTCGGAGGCAATATCGACGTCGGTAGGTAAGCGTGCTACTTTTTCAAACCAATATTTGGCGGCATGGCCGGCGTAGGATGCGGTGCCACAGGCCGTGATCGTCAAACGATCAAGCTTGGCAAAATCAAAGGGAAGCGATGTTGGAACCTTCACCGTGCGGGTGGAGAAATCAATATATTCCGCAAGGGTGTGGCCCACCACTTCGGGCTGCTCTTCAATTTCTTTCGCCATGAAGTGACGGTGATTGCCCTTATCAACCATCATCGCTGAGGCTTGGCTGAAACTCATGGGCCGCTTGATCGGCTTATTATCCTCGTCATAAATTTGTATTGAATTGCGTGTCAGCACCACCCAATCACCATCTTCCAAATATGTAATCCGGTTGGTGAAAGGCGATAGCGCAATTGCATCAGAGCCTAAATACATTTGACCATCGCCATGGCCAACAGCCAATGGCGGACCATTGCGTGCCCCCACCATCAAATCACTTTCGCTCTTGAACATGATGGCCAAAGCGAATGCGCCGCGGAGTCGGCCAAGAACATTCTTAACCGCATCAACGGGTGCAGTGCCTTTGTTGCGTTCTTGCGCCAACAAATGCGCCACTACTTCCGTGTCTGTCTGGGTTAAAAATTTGAAACCAGCCGCTTCAAGTTCAACTTTCAATTCCTGGAAATTCTCGATGATACCATTGTGGACGATCACCACATCGCCAGAAATATGAGGATGCGCATTGGTTTCATTGGGCACGCCATGTGTGGCCCAGCGCGTATGGCCAATTCCACTCAAGCCTTGCAAAGGTGAGCCACGTAACAGTTCTTCTAAATTGCGAAGTTTGCCGGGCGCGCGACGTCGTTCAATCGAACCATTTTCAATGGTTGCCACTCCGGCAGAATCATAGCCGCGATATTCCAAGCGACGCAGGGCCTCAACGATGTTGTGGGCCACAGGCTCGGTGCCCAAAATTCCAACGATACCGCACATAAATAGAACTCCTTAAACTTTAGCTTTTTCGGCTTTGCGGGCGGCTTTTACAGCTCTGTAGCGCTTGGCCCAGCCTTCTTTATTTTCTTGTGGCGCACGCGAGAGCGCCAAAGCATCCTCCGGCACATCGGCCGTAATCACGCTACCTGCAGCAATGTTCACACCGCTTCCAATTTTCACAGGCGCTATGAGTGACGAATTAGAGCCAACAAAAACTCTCTCGCCAATTTCTGTGAGGTGTTTTTCGTAGCCATCATAATTGCAGGTAATCGTGCCAGCCCCAATGTTGCTGCCCGCTCCCACAATTGCGTCTCCAATATAAGTGAGGTGATTGGCTTTTGCACCTTTGCCGATCCTAGCTTTTTTGATTTCAACAAAATTACCGATGTGCGCGGAAGCGCCAATTTCTGCCCCCGGCCTCAAGCGTGCATAAGGCCCAATCCGAGCCCCTTCGCCGATGGTTGCACCCTCAATGTGGGAGAACGCCAGAATCTCAACGCCATTACCAATAGTCACATTGGGTCCAAACACCACGTTGGGCTCAATCACCACGTCTTGGCCCACAACAGTATCCGCAGCGAAAAATACTGATGTCGGATCAATCAAAGTCGCCCCCCCCACCATGGCTTTAGCGCGGTAACGTTTTTGGAATTGCAGTTCTATGCCTGCAAGTTGCGCGCGATCATTAACGCCTGCCACTTCTGCTTCATCGCAAACAGCAAGAGCCACCGAAGTTTTACTGGCAACAGCAAGTTCAACCAAATCAGTCAAATAGAGTTCATTTTTGGCATTGTTGCTCGAAAGCTGGGGCAACAACTGCCAAAGAAGATTTGATTGAATAGCAATAATCCCAGAGTTACAGAGAGTTATGCTCTTTTCATCCGGTGAAGTATCAAGTTCCTCGCGGATCGCTAGTATATTCTCGCCAGATAAAATCAACCGACCATAGCCATGCGGGTTTTCAGCTTCAAAGCCCAGCACAGCCATAGAATGGGTGGCATCAATCTTTGCCAACAAGGCCTTCAACGAAACTGTTTGGATTAATGGCACATCGCCATAGAGCACCAGAACTACCCCATCAAAACCCTTTAGCGCATCCTTCGCTACAGAAACCGCATGCCCTGTGCCCTTACGTTCAGTTTGTTCGGCAAACCGAGAACTAGGAATGAATTGCAAAGACTCTTTGCACACCGAATCCATATCTGGACCGTGAATCACCACAGCAGTTTTCGGTGACAACGCGGTGCCAGCCGTCAAAACATGGCCCAGCATGGAGCGGCTCGCGACCTTATGCAGCACCTTGGGCAGCACCGATTTCATGCGGGTGCCCATGCCCGCCGCCAGAACCACTAAAGCTAAATCCGTCATCATAACCCCATTAGAATCCCGCTTTGTTACTAGCAGTGGATTATGATTAGTCTCTTAATTGTGGCGATTTTCAATGTGTGGTAAATGTCTGGTAAATCTTCATTTAACGCCTTGACCCCATTGTGCGCCGCAACTATGTTCCGCCCGCTTTCACGGACTCAATGCAAGTTCTGTGACGTGGGGGCCCATAGCTCAGCGGTAGAGCATCTGACTTTTAATCAGAGGGTCGTGGGTTCGAATCCCGCTGGGCTCACCAAGCACAAAGAGCGGCGCAATCAATCGCCGAATATGGCACCCCGATCACAAGCTCTGTGAATGATGCGGACATTTTCTACCGCTTCATTGCGGATACCATAAAAAGCGATATAGGCTCTCAGCCGGAAAGTTCCTATGCCCCAATCCAAATTCATCAGCGGCGCGGCATGCAAGAGGAGCGGTCGAAAGTGTTGTTGTAATCGCAGCAACCAGTCGATCCAAAAATCTGTCGGCATTCACGGGGATGTCATTGGCGATGCAGAACCAAATCGTATCAGGCAGGCGCAGAAGGTTGGAGACAGAGGATTTCAAGCACTACACCCCGGTACCGGTCCACTTCTGCAACTCCGATTGCATCTTTGCGATCTCTAGGGCACGAGCGTGATCGTGATCTGGACGCTCCAACTCCCGCTGTTTCTCCTCGCGCCTTCGCGCAACGGCTGCCTCGCTCAGAAAGAACCACCATGTGCCAAGGGCCAAGACGGAGATGATTGTTGAAACTGCAATGAACAAGTGCCCCTCCTCTGGATGTGTGTCGGGCGATACCAAAAATCTCAGAACTGGAAAGTAAATACTGATTATTCTACAGGACAGACTAAATAGAGTCAAAGTGACATCCACGGGATTGCCGATAGAGTGGGATGGGAATTTGCGCAAAAAAGACTCATCATTCGCGTCGGTTTCGCTTTGTGCCGGAGGAGTCTGCTCCGGGGGCAACTGCAGAAATTTAGACTGACCCATTACGCAAGAAGGATTTTAGTTCACTCTCGATGTGTCAGTTATAGCACGGATAAAACGCTGATTAAAAATAGTATGAGTTTAAACTTTGAGCACTCGCTCCACTAAAGCCGCCCAAAACGCAGTGCCTTTGACCAGCAACTCATCGTTAAAATTATAACCTGGATCATGCAGACTCTTGGATGCACCATTGCCCATGCCGAAATAGCAGCCAGGCACCTCCTCCAGCATGAACGAGAAATCTTCGGAGAACATATATGGCCCAGCCATTTCGACACTTGCCGCAGTTTGGCCTTGGGCAATGGCCGTATCTCGCACCAAATCCGCGGCTGCTACATCATTAAAACATGGTGGATAGGAAATGCCTTGGCCATAGCCAACTTCAGCCACGCAGCCGAAGGAAGCCGCCTGGTGCTTGATAATTTCTGGCACGCGCTTTGCCATCAATGCATGCGTGGCTTTTGAAACGGTGCGAACACCAATTTTTAGTTCGATTTTTTCAGGGATGATCGTGGCGGCAACGCCAGCGTGAATTGATCCAACGGTTACAACGGCGGCTTCAAGAGGGTTGGTGTTGCGCGATACTGCCGTTTGTAACGCCATGATAACGCTGGAGGCAGCAACAATAGGATCAATCGCAAGATGCGGAATAGCGCCATGTCCACCAATGCCTGTAATAGTCACATCAACAATTTCCACCGCTGCCGTTATCGCTCCGGCGCGCACCCGAATTTGGCCAACAGCATCACCGGGAATATTATGGCAGGCGAATATTTGATCGGCCTTGAGACGCTTGAACAGCCCCTCCTCCACCATGAGTTTGGCCCCACTAATGTCTTCTTCGGCGGGCTGAAAAATGAGATGAACCGTGCCATCAAAATTCCGCGTGGCGGCCAAGTGCCGCGCCAATCCCAACAGCATTGTCGTATGACCATCATGGCCGCAGGCGTGCATTTTCCCTGCCGTTCGGGAAGCATATTCGAGATTGGTGGTTTCATGGATAGGCAACGCATCCATATCGGCGCGAATGGCTATCACCTTGCGGCTGGTCCCATTGCTCAATGTGCCAACAACACCGGTATTAGCGACACCTGTTTCCACCGAGAACCCAACACTCGCTAACTCTCGCGCAACGATTTGAGAAGTGCGATGCTCATCAAACGCAAGTTCAGGATGCATATGAAAATCATGGCGAATGGCAACAAGTTCATGCGCAAAATTAGAAATTGAGTCGGCCGTCATCGCCGCTGCGGAACCAGCCGCTCCAGATAATTAAAGGCCCGCGTGATGAAAAACGTAAGGATCATGTAAATAATCGCAATGAAGATGAGCGGTTCATACATGATATAAGTATCTGAGCTGATCTTGGCTCTGGCTCCCATTAAATCCATCACTGTCACAGTGAAAGCCAGCGGCGTGGATTTGAGTTGGCCAACAATTTCGCCTGCCAAAGTCGGCAACACCAAACGCACAGCACGCGGCAACCAAACGCGCATCAGCACTTTCCACGGTGACATCCCAATAGCACGCGCCGCTTCCAATTCGCCACGGGGCACACCCAAAAAAGCACCGCGCATAACTTCGCCTTCGTAACCCGCAAAACTCAAACTGAAAGCAAGAACAGCGTAGTAAAAACCTTCGCGCAAAATAGGCCACAAGAAACTAGTTCGAATGCCGGGAATGCCTGGGAACAGTGAGCCGATGCCATAATAAATCAGCCAGAGCTGGATAAGCAGTGGTGTACCCCGAATGAAACTACAAAAAGCTTTTGCTGGCAGCTTAAGATACCATGGACCAGTGACCTGAACGAGGCCGATAGGGACTGCCAATATGCCGCCGATCACCACTGATGAGACAAGCAGAACCAGCGTTAAATACAAACCATGTATAAGGAGCGGGATATAATGTGGTAGCCATTCCCAGTTCATGTTGGCCTCACGCTAATTTTGGCTGGCCGCGCCGAACGCGCCGCTCAAGCCAAGCAAAAAACTGATCCGACACCATCGAGATGACGAGGTAGATGAGAGCCGCCAACAAATAGAACACCAAATAAAGTTTGCTGCCTCCTGCAGCAATGCGCGTGACATTGGCCAGTTCCGATGAACCAATCACGGCAATGAGCGCTGAATCTTTAGTGATGTTCAGCCAGAGATTTGCAAGGCCCGGAATAGCATAAGGCAACATAGCGGGAAGAACCACACGACGGAACTGTTGATAGCTCGACATGCCGTAAGCTTTAGCCGCTTCAACTTGTCCTATCGGAACAGCAAGAATAGCCGCCCGCAAAACTTCGGTCGAATAAGCGCCCTGCACAAATCCCAACACGAAAACTGCTGCGAGCAATTGGTTGATTTGAATAGGCTCAAAACCGAGAGACATTAAAAGTTGGTTGAGCCCATTTGTGCCCGCATAATAGATCAACATGATGAGGACTAATTCAGGAATGGCCCTAAACAAAGTCGTGTAACCGCCTAAAATATTTTTGGTGAAGCTGCTGCCAGATAGTTTTCCAATCGCTCCAAACAAGCCCAACAGGCAGCCAAAAGCATAGCCCAAAAATGAGATTTGAAGCGTGGCAAATGCACCCCACATCAACTCATCGAGATAACCCTTGTCACCAAATGACAACAGCTCGGAAAGCGGTGCTGCAGCTAAAAACAAATTCACCTCCAAAAAAGAAGGGCCACTCAATTACGAATGGCCCACTCCAATTACTTCATGTCTTTTGGCAAAATTAATTTGCCTTCCAAGCCCCATTTCTTTGTATTTTCTTCAAAGAAACCCTTGTCAGACAGCGAGCCAATTGCCGCATTCACTTTGTCCATGAAAGCAGTGTCTTCTTTACGAATGCCAACGCCGACGCCTGCACCAAGAATATCTACATCAATCGGAACTGCGCCCTTTTGTTCGCAGCATGCGCCGGCTTCTGAAGCCAAATAAGCGCTCAAGGTGACGCCATCAGCCATAATGTAGTCTACACGACCAGCTGTAAGATCGGCGTTGACTTCATCTTGACCTGCATAGGACTTAATCTCGGCGCCCTTTGGCTTGTAATATTTTTCAAGATAATTAGCGTGCGTTGTAGCACCCTGAACGCCAATCGTTTTTCCAGCCAAATGCTCTGGTGAGAAATCCTTATCATCACTCTTTGGTCCAATGATAACAGCAGCTGAATTATAATAAATTCTAGAATAGCTAATGGTCTTCATGCGCTCTGGCGTCACTGACATGGAAGACAAAATACCATCAAACTTCTTGCTGGTGAGGGCGGGAATAATGCCATCCCAAGCGGTTGGTTCGAAGGCGCATTTTTCCTTCATTTCAGCACAAAGGGCATCCATGAAATCAGCTTCCCAGCCAACAATTTTGCCAGAGGCATCTTGCGATGTGAATGGAGGATATGGTGAAATATCCACACCGAACTTAATATCAGCAAACGCTGGCGTTGCGCTAATCATTGTTGCGGCGGCAACTGCTGCCAACAACATTCTCTTTGTAATTCTCATCGTTGATCTCCCTAAATTAAAATTGTGGACTAGTATCCCCCCGGAGCTGGTCCATTAGTTTCGTGCCAAATCTCCCTAATGGATACTCGACACGAATTGCTTGCAGCGCTCACTAATCGGAGCGCCAAATACTTGTTTGGGCGGGCCCTCTTCCTCAACCTTGCCCTGGTGTAAATAAATCACGTGCGAAGAAACATCGCGCGCGAATTTCATTTCGTGGGTCACCAAAATCATCGTGCGACCTTCTTCCGCCAAATCACGAATAACTTTGAGAACCTCGCCAACCAGCTCAGGATCGAGCGCTGAAGTTGGCTCATCAAACAGCATCACTTTGGGGTTCATGCATAAAGCCCGCGCTATGGCGGCGCGTTGTTGCTGACCACCAGATAGAAACGCAGGATACTGTTCGCGCTTTTCATAAAGGCCAACTTTTTTCAACAAAGCTTCGCCGCGTTCGATCGCTTCTTTTTTTGAAAGGCCAAGCACATGAATGGGTGCTTCAATGACATTCTGCAAAACTGTCATATGTTGCCATAAATTGAAACTTTGAAACACCATACCAAGCTTGGTGCGAATGCGTTCAACTTGGCGACGATCTGACGGATGCAAATCACCATCCTTGCCCGGCGTCAGTAACATCTCTTCACCGGTCACTGAAATGCGACCACGAGTCGGAAGTTCGAGGAGGTTGATACAACGAAGAAACGTGCTCTTGCCGGAACCAGAGGCACCGATCATTGAAACCACATCGCCCTCCCGCGCTGTGAGGCTAACGCCTTTCAACACTTCTAGCTGGCCGAAAGATTTGTGTAAATCTTCGACGACAACAGCAGTCTGGCCATTTTCTTTTGCCAATCTGCGTCTCCCCCGTTTGTTATAATTGTATCGAGTGTAACACGCCAATTCGCGCCGTCAAATGAAGTTCGCGGCTATTTTTCCATGCTCAGCGCGCAATCTGGCTACATCAATTCCCAGAGGCTGGCCGTCCGATACGCGCCATTGCCCTGCGACCATCACACGGTCCGCCTTGTGTGCACCGCACAAGACGAGCGCCGCAATCGGATCTCCTGCTCCAGAGAAACGCAGTTCATCCAAAGTGAACATCGCCAAATCAGCCTGTTTGCCAACCGAGATTTCACCAATGTCAGAACGTCCCAAACACGCCGCTGATCCCTTGGTGGCCCAGCGCAGTGCATCCAAATGGGTGACTGTCGCATTGTAAGTTAACCGATTGAGCAGCAACGCATGGCGCACCCCTTCCATCAAATTCGAACTGTCATTGGATGCCGAACCGTCAACCCCTAAACCAACAGCAACACCGGCTGCTTCCAGTTCACAAGTGCGACATTGACCAGAAGCCAGCGTCATATTTGACGTGGGACAATGGCACACGCCAACACCATGCTTACCCAATTTCTTAATATCAGCATCATTAAAATAAATTCCATGCGCCAGCCAAGTGCGGCTATTCAACCAGCCGGAGTCTTCCAAATAATCGAGCGGTCCCATTCCAAATTGCGAGACGCAAAATTCATCCTCATCCTTAGTTTCGGCGAGATGTGTATGCAGCCTGCAATCCAGCCTTTCCGCAAGTGCAGCAGTTTCGCGCATGAGCTCTCGAGTCACCGAAAAAGGTGAACACGGTGCCAGCGCAATTTGAACCATCGCACCCTCACCACGCTGATGATATTTGCCAATCACGCGTTCGCAATCGGCCAGAATAGTGTCTTGATCTTGCACCACGGAATCCGGTGGCAGGCCGCCATCCTTCACTGATAGATTCATCGATCCGCGTGTGACCATCATGCGCACCCCAACGCGAGCCGCTTCCTCCACTTGAATATCCATCGCATCATCCAGGCCACTGGGGAAAACATAGTGATGGTCAGATGTGCAGGTGACTCCAGACATTAAAAGTTCTGTCAACGCCAACCGTGTGGCCAGTCGGTGCGCCTCTGGTGTCAGCCTTGCCCACACCGGATAGAGTGCCTTCAACCAATCAAACAATTCCTTGTTGATCGCCTGCGGATGAGCACGTGTCAGCGTCTGATAAAAATGATGATGAGTGTTGATCAGGCCTGGCAGCACCGCATGCGCCGAGGCATCAAAAACCGTATCATGGATGGGAGTTTTGCCGCGCTGCACCAATTCCACAATGCGAGTTCCTTCGACGACTATTCCGCCTGCGGCATCTTCAGCCAACACGGCCAGAGGGTTCTTGATCCACAATCGCATTCAGGTCTAACCTCACATCTAATGCCGCAACTATAGTGGCTTTAAGGAGAGAAGACATGAAATCCATTAAAACTTCAATGATAGCGATTCTCGCAGCAACCAGTTTTGCTGCCCCGGCCATGGCCGATATGGTCAAAGCGCTCGGTGCTGGCGAAGGGGTACTCGATATCGTGGCTTGGCCAGGATACATCGAAAATGGTAGTTCAGACAAAGCCTACGACTGGGTGACTGATTTTGAAAAAGCGACAAGCTGCAAAGTAAATGTAAAAACGGCAGCTTCGTCCGATGAAATGGTTACACTGATGAACCAAGGCGGCTTTGATCTTGTCACAGCCTCCGGCGATGCATCATTACGTTTGGTCGCGGGCAAGAAAGTGCAACCGATTAATGTCGATCTGATTCCAAATTGGAAAGATGTGGACCCTCGCTTGCAAGCCGCCCCATGGAACACTGTAGACGGCGTTCATTACGGCACCCCTTATCAATGGGGGCCAAACGTGTTGGCCTATAACACCACAGTATTCAAAGAGGCGCCCACCAGTTGGAGCGTAGTATTTGACGAGCAAAACTTGCCCGATGGCAAATCGAACAAAGGCCGCGTGCAAGCTTATTATGGTGCCATCGCCATTGCCGACGCTGCCGTTTATTTGATGACCAAGAAACCAGAGCTGGGCATCAAGAACCCCTATGAATTGAACAAAGATCAATATGCTGCCGTACTCGCGTTAGCGACAGGCCAACGCGCCTTGGTCGGCCGTTATTGGGGTGATGCTGCTGTACAAGTGGACGACTTCAAGAATGAAGGTGTGGTTGCTTCCTCCTCTTGGCCTTATCAAGTAAACCTGTTGCAGGCCGACAAGAAACCAATCGCTTCTACTATTCCTGCTGAAGGTGCAACGGGTTGGTCTGATACAACGATGATGCATGTCGACGCCAAGCATCCTAACTGTGCTTACATGTGGATGAACCATTCACTCGAAGCCAAAGTTCAAGGCGATGTGGCTGCATGGTTCGGCTCGGTGCCAGCTGTACCCGCCGCCTGTAAAGGCAATTCTTTGTTGACTGACACGGGTTGCGACACCAACGGCTTTGCCAATTTTGACAAAATCTATTTCTGGCGCACACCCATTGGCAAATGCGAGGCCGAAGGCTCTTGCGTTCCTTATTCGCAATGGTCGAAAGACTACGTTGCAGTTCAGGGCAAGTAACATTTAGGAGCAAGGGCGGTCACTCAGACCGCCCTATTTTTGTACCCATGACCTCAGCCGTATCCTTCCAATCCGTCTCACGCCTTTTCGGCACAGTGCGGGCCGTTGATAATGTCTCGCTCGACATCGCCCAAGGTGAATTTTTCGCCATGCTTGGCCCTTCAGGCTCCGGCAAAACCACATGCTTGCGTTTGATCGCCGGTTTTGAACAACCATCTTCCGGTAGCATTTCAATTTTCGGGAAGGCCAGCGAGGGCCTGCCGCCTTATAAGCGCAACGTGAACACGGTGTTCCAAGACTACGCCCTCTTCCCACACATGACCGTGGGCCAGAATGTAGCTTATGGCTTGATGATCAAAGGAATGAACCGAGCTGACCGCGAAGCCAAAGCCACAGCTGCTTTGGATATGGTAAAGCTGAAGGACTATGGCACTCGCCGCCCCAGCCAACTTTCCGGTGGCCAACGCCAACGAGTTGCTCTCGCACGTGCGCTCGTTAACGAACCAAAGGTTCTTCTCCTCGATGAACCGCTTGGCGCGTTAGATTTAAAACTCCGCGAACAAATGCAAGAAGAGCTCAAGCACCTGCAAAAGCAACTCGGCATTACTTTTGTTTTCGTGACGCATGACCAAGGTGAGGCCCTGTCGATGGCCGACCGTGTGGCGATTTTCAATGAAGGTAAAATCGTTCAAGCCGGAACACCAAAAGAAATTTACGAACATCCGCGCACTAAATTTGCGGCTGATTTTGTGGGCTCATCCAACGTCCTCAGCCCCGAGTTTTGCAAAAAGCATGGCGGTCCAAATAGCTGGTGCAGCTTGCGGCCCGAAAAAATTCGCATTACAGACACTGGCCTTCTGAGTGAAATCACTTCGATTAACTATCAAGGCGCAACGACGCGACTCGCATTGATTGCGGAAGGCACACGACTCATTGTTGCCCTGCCCGCAACCGAAGTCAATTTCAAAATTGGCGATTATGTGAGGCTCAACTGGTCAAATGAGAGCTTTGCGAAAATGGATAACGCCTGATGGCATCGCCGATCTCAGATACCTTCTATCGCAAACCCGGCCTCTTGACCGCCGTGCTGCTGGCCCCGCCCATTTTCTGGCTGGTCGTAGTTTACCTCGGTTCACTCGCAGCCCTTCTACTCCAAAGCTTTTATGCGTTGGATGATTTCTCCGGCCTTGTTGTCCACGATTTTACTCTCGTTACTTATGGTCATTTGTTTGATGAAGCCAACCGCGAGATCATCATCCGCACTGTGATCATGGCCAGCGCCGTCACAGTGGCCTGCGCCATCATCGCCTTTCCAATCGCCTACTATGCCGCACGGTTTGCGCGCGGCAAAATGAAAGCACTTTTTTACCTCGCCATTATGATGCCGCTGTGGTCCAGCTATTTGGTGAAAATCTATGCATGGAAGTTGATCCTCGCCAAGGAAGGCATCATCACTTGGGTAGCAACATCACTACACGGACAATGGCTTATCGACGCGCTCCTGAGCATTCCCAGCATAGGCGGTTCATCTTTGTCTTTCAGCTATATCGGCACTTTCCTTGTGTTCGTTTACATTTGGATTCCGTATATGATTTTGCCGATACAATCCTCGCTGGAACGCGTTCCAAGCAATTTGATCGAAGCTTCTGCTGATCTCGGTGCGAAACCCAGCCAATCTTTCCGCACAGTGATTTTTCCACTGGCATTGCCCGGTGTTATTGCGGGTTCCATTTTCACATTCTCTCTCACGCTGGGCGATTATATTGTGCCGCAAATCGTCGGCAATTCACGGCTGATGATTGGCCAAGCAGTCTACACATTCCAAGGCACATCGGGTGATATTCCGCTGGCCGCCGCTTTCACTGTGGTCGCTATGATTATTATGGGTATTTACCTGATGGTGGCCAAACGCATGGGGGCTTTCGATGCACTCTAATGCCAAATGGCCGCTGAAACTTTCTGCCGCTGCGGGACTGTTATTCCTCCACATTCCGCTGGCGTTGATCATTCTATATGCGTTCACGACGGAAGAGAAATCATTCCAGTTCCCACCTCCAGCGCTCACCACTAAATGGTTTAGCACCGCTTGGTTTGATCGGCCTGACATTTGGCCGCCGTTTTATCTCTCGATACAAGTAGCACTCATCTCAACGTTGCTGGCCATCATCCTTGGCACTTGCGCTGCAGCCGCTCTTTCACGAGCTAAATTTTATGGCCGAAATTCTTTATCGTTATTGTTCATTCTTCCCATCGCCCTGCCCGGCATCATCACCGGCATGGCGCTGCGCTCGGCTTTCGACATTATGAACATTCCATTCTCAACTTGGACTATCGTTCTGGGCCACACCACGTTCTGCATGGTGGTCGTCTACAACAATGTGCTGGCAAGATTCCGCCGCACTTCAGGCAGCATGATTGAAGCTTCAATGGATTTAGGGGCAGACGGATTTCAAACCTTCCGCCATGTGGTGCTTCCGCAAATTGCATCCGCTTTATTGGCAGGCGGCATGTTGGCTTTTGCATTGAGCTTCGATGAAGTGATCGTCACCACCTTCACCGCTGGCCAGCAAACCACATTGCCCATTTGGATCTATGGTGAATTGCGCCACCCCACACAAAGGCCCATTACCAATGTGGTGGCAATCTTTGTGATCGCTGTAACCTTCATTCCAATTCTATTCGCCTATTACTTTACGCGCGAGGGAGAACACACAGGCGGCAGTGGAAAATAGAGGCCGTTACGCACTGGCCATTTCGACCAACTTTACCACTGTATTCATATTGCGCGCCGTACCTTCCTTGGCAGCGGGTATTTTGAGTTTCGATTGCCCCATGCCTTCGCCATAATGCACATAGATTTCGCGGGTTCCTATAACCATTTTTTCATCGTCTCGGCCTGTTGCTTTTGCAATTGCATCGACAGGCGGAGCTGCATCCAAAAATATCACAATGTTGCGATTTCCCGCGGCCTCCGGAAAAGGATTGCCTTTCAATACGGCGGTCAATTCAGCTGCTGTTCGAATGTGAACACCAACAGGTTTTCCAGCGTATTTATGAAGTCTTGCTTCCATCACCTCTTGAACTTCTGCACCTACAACAGACGAATTAAAAACGACATTTCCGCTGGCAATATAAGTGCGAACCGATGTAAACCCCAGCTCTTCACACATGGCTTTCAATTCAACCATTGGTAATTTACCTGTGCCACCCACATTCACCGCGCGCAGCAAGGCAACATAGCTGGTCATATCAACCCTTTTTGATTTTCATCGCTTTGCCAAATTGCGCTTCAGCTTGGCCCGCCGTGTCTGAATCCAAACGCACCGAAAGTTGGGTGCGACCATCTTCAAATGATTTACGGTCCAGCACTTCACCGCGTTGGTGCAGCCATGCCATGCCTTTGCCGTCAGACGGGTCAAGCGTGATCTGATAGGTCACACTGGTCTTCGCAAGACGAAGCTCAACTTTCTCAAGCAATTGATCAATGCCAGCCCCCGTGAGCGATGAAACCAAAGCCACGTCCGTGCGGCGCGATGCTTGCGCTTCACGATTGGTGCGCTCTTGATCATCAAGAAGATCAGACTTGTTCCACACTTCAATAATCAAACTGCGGCGTTGCTCATCAATACCAAGCTCTTCCAACACCAAGCTCACATCATGGCTCTGCGCTTCTGTTTCAGCATGGTTTACATCGCGCACATGCAAAAT
>JANPGD010000032.1:0-2121 GCA_031423845.1 Hyphomicrobiales bacterium
TGGATGTGGGGCACGACAGGTGTTGGTCACAACCAAGATAAGGTCAAAGCCATTATGCCAGATGCGCCAGTTGACTCATGGAAAATGGTGTTTGATCCCGCTGTTGCTGCCAAGTTTAAAGACTGTGGCATTTCAGTTTTAGATGATGCAGAGCAGGTGCTTGGTAGTGCCCTCATTTATCTTGATCTTGATCCTGATACAGATGATCCCGCAGTTTTAGAAAAGGCTGTGGAGCTGATCACCAAAGTGCGTCCCTTCATTCGCCAGTTTCACGGTTCAAGTTATATCGCAGGACTTGCCGCTGGAGATCTCTGTGTGGCAATGGGGTACTCTGGCGATATGCAGGTGGCCACCAACCGTGCCAAAGAAGCAGGCAATAATTTTGTGATTTCTTATCGCTTGCCGAATGAGGGCAATTTGGTTTGGTTTGATACGCTGGCCATTCCAAGTGATGCGCCCAATCTTGATGGAGCCCATGCGCTGATCAACTTTCTGATGAAGCCGGAAATTGCTGCGGCAGCCGCCAATGAAACGGGCTTTGCTACTGCAAATAAAGCGGCGCTTGTTCTGGTTGATGAAAAAATCAGAAGCAATCAGAATTACTATCCTTCTCCCGAAGCGCAGAAGAAATTTCATTTGCCAAAAGTGAAGAGTGAAAAATCGGAAAAAATGTGGCAACGGGCCTGGAACCGCGCCAAGGGCATTGAATAGGATCATCTGAATTATGGCGCGGGACGATAGAATGAGCAGGCGCGTCGCTGTCGTCCCCTACCTTTGGCTGGTCACGTTTTTTGTCATTCCATTTCTGCTTATTCTGAAGATTAGCTTATCCGATAAAGCGCGAGCCCGGCCACCCTATCTACCACAGCTCAATCTATCTGACGGCGCTAATGGCATTTGGAATTTTCTATCGGGCCTCGATTTTGAAAATTATGTAACACTTGCAACTGATAGTTTCTATGTGCGGTCGTATCTGCTGTCATTCGAAACCGCAGCGATTTCAACATTCTTAGTTTTGCTGATCGCTTATCCCATGGCTTACGGCCTAACGCGAGCGCCGCAGAAATGGCGATCACCGTTAATGGCGCTGGTGGTGCTGCCGTTCTGGATCAGCTTTCTCATCCGCGTTTACGCATGGATGACCATTCTGAAGCCTAATGGGTTTTTGGATATGGTCGGCCAACAACTGGGCTTGAACCCCGGCTCACTGGCATTGCTGAACTCGCGCAGCGCTGTGATCATTGGCATCGTCTATTCGTATTTGCCATTTATGATTTTGCCGCTATTCACAGTGCTCGACAAAATGGATGACTCGCTTTTAGAAGCTTCGCGCGATCTTGGGGCTTCCACGTTGCGCACTTTTATTTCCATAACCTTACCACTTTCTTTGCCTGGCATTTACGCAGGGTGCTTGATGGCCTTCATTCCAATGGTGGGAGAGTTTGTCATCCCCGATCTGCTGGGTGGCAATGATACGGCATTGATTGGCAAAACATTATGGACTGAATTTTTCAACAATCAGGATTGGCCGTTGGCTGCCGCAATCGCCGTTAGCATGTTGTTGGTGTTGATCTTGCCAATAGCCGCCTTGCAAAAAGCGCAAACCCGTTCTGATGTGCGCCAAGTTACGGTGGGATCAGCCGGAGGGCGTAAGTTTACGACATTCAACAAGGCCGCTGTTTGGCTTGGTCTTGGTTTCATTTACTTACCCATCGTGCTGGTCGTTGTGTTCAGTTTCAATGAGAGCCGCCTCGTCACAGTGTGGGCAGGGTTCTCACTCAAATGGTATGGCGTGTTATTTCGCAACACGCAGCTTTTACAAAGTGCTTTGCTGTCGTTCAAGCTTGGTGCTCTATCCGCTACAGCTGCTACAGTGCTTGGGGTTTTGGCAGCACTCACGCTCATTCGTGTGAGGGCGTTTCGTGGCAAGAACCTGTTTGGGTTTCTGGTGTTGGCGCCCATTATCATTCCAGAAATGGTGATTGGACTGGCCTTTCTTTTATTGTTTGTTGCGGTTGATTTGCCGCGCGGGTTCTTCACTTTATTTTTAGCACATACGACCATTGGTCTCTGCTTTGTCGCGGCCACTGTTCAGGCGCGGCTCAGTGGATTTGATACAAC
>JANPGD010000033.1:0-8952 GCA_031423845.1 Hyphomicrobiales bacterium
GTGGAATTGAAGTATTTTGATGGCGCTCCTGTTATTAAGGAAATTCAGCGCGTATCAAAGCCAGGCCGCCGCGTTTACGCATCGGTTGCAACACTTCCTTCCGTATTTAACGGGCTCGGTATTTCGATCCTCTCAACACCAAAGGGTGTTATGAGCGATCAGGAAGCCCGTGCCCAGAATGTGGGCGGCGAAGTGCTGTGCACAGTATTCTGAGGTAAAACACATGTCTCGTATCGGCAAAAAACCAGTTCCCGTACCGGCAGGCGTTACAGCCTCCATCAACGGGCAACATGTCAACGTAAAAGGCCCAAAGGGCGAACTCAATTTCGTATTGAACGAATTTGTGTTGGTCTCGATGCAGGAAGGCGCCATCAAGGTTGATCCTAAGGATCAAACCAAGCTGTCGCGTTCAAGCTGGGGTCTTTCCCGCACTCTTGTTTCTAACATGGTGCAGGGCGTAACAGTGGGTTTCTCCAAGACCCTCGAAATTAACGGCGTGGGCTACCGCGCAGCACTTGCAGGCAAAGTATTGCAACTCAATCTTGGCTACAGCCATGATGTGAACTATGCAGTGCCTGAAGGCATCGAAATTAAAGTGCCAAAGCCCACGGAAATCGTGATCAGCGGCATTGATAAACAGCGTGTTGGCCAAGTGGCCGCTGAAATCCGCGAATATCGTGGACCTGAGCCTTACAAGGGCAAGGGCGTTAAATACGCTGGCGAAAAAATCTTCCGCAAGGAAGGCAAGAAGAAGTAACGGATCAAAGAAGATGGCAAAAAAAGCATCAGCACTTACACTCCGCACAGCTCGTGTCCGCAAGGCATTGGCACGGCGCGAGAATGGGCGGCCCCGTCTTTCGGTGTTCCGTTCATCAAAGAACATTTACGCTCAAATCATCGATGATGTTAAGGGCGTAACGGTAGCAGCGGCTTCGACTTTGGAAAAAGATTTCCAAGGCGCGAAGAAAACCGGTGCAGACAAAGCCGCAGCAGAAGCCATTGGCAAGTTGATTGCCGAGCGCGCTGTTAAAGCGGGCATCAAAGATGTGGTGTTCGATCGCGGCGGTTATATCTACCACGGGCGTGTGAAGGCTTTAGCCGACGCAGCGCGCAGTGGTGGACTTCAGTTTTAATTTTATAGGACGACAGGCTTAGCAATGGCTAAAGAACGCTCCGATCGCAAAGACAACCGCGAAGAAAAAGACAGCGAATTTATCGACAAGTTGGTTCACATCAACCGCGTCGCTAAAGTGGTAAAAGGCGGTAAGCGCTTTGGTTTTGCCGCACTCGTTGTTGTTGGTGACCAAAAAGGCCGCGTTGGCTTTGGCCACGGTAAAGCTCGTGAAGTGCCAGAAGCTGTGCGCAAAGCGACTGAGGGCGCAAAACGCGTTCTCATCCGTGTGCCACTTCGTGAAGGCCGCACATTGCACCACGACATTGATGGTCGTTGGGGCGCAGGCAAAGTAACACTCCGCACCGCACCAGCAGGAACAGGCGTTATCGCCGGTGGTCCAATGCGCGCTGTGTTCGAAGCTGTTGGCATGGCTGACGTTGTGGCTAAATCCACAGGCTCGTCGAACCCATACAACATGGTTCGCGCAACATTTGAAGCCTTGAAGAAGCAAACTTCCCCACGCTCGGTCGCAAGCCGCCGTGGCAAGAAGGTGAGCGACATCATGCGCAACCGTACAACTGACGTTGTAACGGACTAATAGGGACGATTGATTATGGCAAAAGCACCAGCAAAAACCATTACTCTTGAACAGTTCGCCAGCCCACAGCGGCGTCCTGGTGATCAACGCGCGACGTTGATTGGTTTGAAGCTCAACCGTATTCGTCGTCAGTCGACTTTGGTTGATACACCTGCACTCCGTGGCATGATTGCCAAGGTTGCTCACATGGTTCGCGTAGTCGAATAAAATCTAAGGAATAACGATTATGAAACTCAATGAGATTGCCGACAATCCCGGCGCCCGCAAAGACCGCAAGCGCATTGGCCGTGGTCTGGGTTCAGGCAAAGGTAAGACCGGCGGTCGTGGCGGTAAAGGCCAGACTGCTCGTAAGGGCGGCGCAAAGCCAGGCTTTGAAGGCGGTCAAATGCCTATCTATCGTCGTTTGCCAAAGCGCGGCTTTAACAAGCCAAACCAGGTTGCTTACAACGCTGTAAATCTGGCGCGTATTGCCATTGCAATCGAAGCTAAGAAATTGGATGTGAAAGCACCAATCACTGGCGAAGCCCTTTATGCCGCTGGTGTGATCACCAAGTTGGAAAAAGGTGTTCGTTTGATTGGCAATGCAGAGATGAAAGCAGCTTTGAACTTTGACGTGTTCTACGCTTCGAAGGGTGCTATTGCAGCCGTTGAAAAAGCGGGTGGAACTGTTAAGATTTCCCGCGTTGTTGAAGAAGTTAAAGCGCACGGTTGATGGTTCTTGGGTGAGGCCCCATATAGGGGCCTTACAACGAGATACGAGGACAAGATATGGCATCGGCAGCTGAACAACTTGCAGCAAATATAAACTTCAGTGCGCTGACCAAATCGGAAGATCTGAAGCGCAGGCTTTGGTTCACGCTCGGTGCACTGATTGTGTATCGCCTTGGCAGCTACATTCCAATTCCCGGCGTTGATACAATAGCCATTGCAAAATTTGCCAACCAAAACGCATCTGGCATTTTGGGTTGGGTGAACGGTATGGCTGGCGGTGCATTGGGCCGCATGGCGATTTTCGCCCTTAACATTATGCCTTATATTTCGGCCTCGATCATCATGCAGTTGATGACCACGGTTTCACCTCATCTTGAAGCTCTCAAGAAAGAAGGCGAATCGGGCCGTAAGAAAATCAATCAATACACCCGTTACGGCACCGTATTCCTCGCAGCTTTGCAGGCTTTTGGTATTGCCAAAGGGCTTCAGCTGCAGCAGGGGATCGTTCTTGATCCTGGACCGTTCTTTATAATGAGCACGGTTATCACTTTGACAGGCGGCACCGTTTTCTTGATGTGGTTGGGTGAGCAAATCACAGCTCGCGGCATTGGTAACGGAACCTCACTGATCATTTTCTCAGGCATTGTTGCCAATCTTCCGACTGCAGTTGCGTCGATGCTCGAATTGGGGCGCAAGGGTTTGTTGTCTCCATTCCTGATTATCGGTATTCTTGTGATGGCTGTTGCGGTTGTTGCATTCATCGTGTTCTTCGAACGCGCCCAGCGCCGCTTGCTCATCCAATATCCCAAGCGCCAAGTTGGTATGCGGGTTTCTCAGGCTGAATCATCGCACTTGCCGTTGAAGCTCAACACAGCTGGCGTTATTCCACCTATTTTCGCATCATCATTGTTGTTGCTACCTTTAACGGTAGCCAACTTCTCGGCGGGCAAGGGGCCTGAATGGTTGCAGCAGGTCACAGCATTGCTGGGTCATGGCAAACCGCTTTATCTCGCAATGTATGCATTGCTGATTGTGTTCTTCTGCTTCTTCTACACATCAATCATGTTCAACCCGAAGGAAACTGCTGAGAACTTGAAAAAGTCCGGTGGCTTCATTCTCGGAATTCGTCCCGGTGACCAGACTTCTGATTATATTGATCGCATTCTGACCCGTATTACAGTTCTTGGCGCGCTTTATATAGTGATCATCTGTTTGATCCCTGAATTGCTGGTTGGTTACTCCGGCATTCCATTCTACTTCGGCGGCACATCTTTGCTCATCGTTGTGAGTGTAACCCTTGATACGGTGTCTCAAGTCCAAGGCCATCTTTTGTCGCAGCAATATGAGAAGCTGATGAAAAAGGCGAATTTGCGCGGCGGGCGGAAATGAATCTAATTCTTCTCGGTCCCCCCGGTGCTGGTAAAGGCACTCAGGCCAAGATTCTTGAAGAACAAATGGGATTCAAACAACTCTCTACAGGCGACATGTTACGTGCCGCCAAAGCTGCCGGAACTGAGATCGGCTTGAAAGCCAAAGCAGTTATGGATCGCGGCGATTTGGTTTCGGATGAAATTGTTATCGGCATCGTTTCAGAACGATTGGACCAACCCGATGTAAAGAATGGCGTTGTGTTTGATGGCTTTCCACGCACACCGGCCCAAGCGGACGCTCTTGACAAGCTTTTGGCCAGCAAAGGTCAAAAGCTTAACGCCGTGATCGAAATGAATGTGGACGATGAAGCGCTGGTTAAGCGTATTGTTGGCCGCTACACCTGTGCCAAATGCGGCAAAGGTTACCATGAGGAATTTGCCAAGCCGAAGCAAGCTGGCATTTGCGATGTGTGTGGTTCCACGGAATTCACCCGCCGCGCAGACGACAACGAGAAGACGGTGCGAGACCGCCTTCATGTTTATAACACGCAGACGGCTCCGCTGGTGGCTTATTACCGCGCGCAGGGCAATTTGCATGTGATCGACGGCATGGCTGATATTGCGGTAGTTACCCGCCAAATGTCGGATGTGTTGAGCCGGGTTAAGGCTTAGAATTTACTGATCTATCGGGTTGACGCGCTAGCGATTCCACTCTATGGACACGTCAATTCTCAGTCAAACGTCAGGCTGACTTGGGGGAGGGTGCTTCTCTGGGTGCGGCCTTGTGCCTTTGTTGGTGCAGGTTTTGATGGTTGAAACAAAATTACAATCAAGGGTAAACCCCTTGAATTTATTAGGAGATTACCTGTGGCCCGTATTGCTGGTGTCAACATTCCGACTGGTAAGCGCGTAGAAATCGCGCTGCGTTATATTAATGGCATTGGCCCGGTTAATTCCAAGGTCATCTGCGCTGAAGTTAAGATTCCCGCTTCCAAGCGTGTGAACGAGCTTTCAGATGCTGAAGTGCTTGCCATCCGCGAAATCATCGACCGTGATTACACGGTTGAAGGTGATCTTCGTCGTGAAATTTCCATGAACATCAAGCGTTTGACAGATCTCGGTTGCTACCGTGGTCTTCGTCACCGCAAGGGTCTGCCGGTTCGCGGCCAGCGCACCCACACCAACGCCCGCACCCGCAAGGGTCCGGCTAAAGCCATCGCCGGCAAGAAGAAGTGAGGCTAGAATAATATGGCTAAAGATGCAGGGCGTGCGCGCCGTAAAGAACGTAAAAATGTGTCGTCTGGCATGGTTCATGTGAACTCGTCATTCAACAACACCACAATCACCATCACTGACGTGCAAGGCAACACCATCGTGTGGTCTACCGCTGGCAAGATGGGCTTCAAGGGTTCGCGTAAATCGACTCCTTATGCTGCCCAGTTGGCTGGTGAGCAAGTTGCCAAGGCTGCAATTGAGCATGGCATGCGCACTGTGGAAGTGGAAGTAACTGGTCCAGGTTCAGGCCGTGAATCAGCGCTTCGTGCACTTCAGGCTGCTGGCCTGCAAGTGACTTCGATCCGCGATATTACGCCGATCCCGCACAACGGCTGCCGCCCACCAAAGAAGCGCCGGGTTTAATTAGTAGAGTTTAAACAAATCACTGCGGCGCGGATCAATCCGGAATTGCGCTGCCAAAAATAACCGACATTTGGAAAGCGAATTGGCTTTTCGGAGGCTAACGGGAATATGAACATGCAGGTCAATCAAAAGAACTGGCAAGAACTCATTCGTCCAACCAAGATTGATATTCAATCAGGCAAGGACAAAAAGCGTTTGGCAACTGTGGTGGCTGAACCTTTGGAGCGTGGCTTCGGCACAACGCTGGGCAACGCGCTTCGCCGCATTCTTTTGTCTTCGCTTCAAGGTGCAGCTGTAACAGCCGTACAAATTGACGGCGTATTGCACGAGTTTTCATCGATTGCTGGTGTACGTGAAGACGTAACCGACATGATTATGAACATCAAAGAAATCGCTTTCGTGATGCATGCTGAGGGCCCAAAGCGCCTGACGCTGAAGAAGGAAGGCCCCGGCGTGGTTCGCGCTGGCGACATTCAACAATCCGCTGATGTTCAAATTCTCAATCCGGAACATGTGATCTGCACATTGGATCAAGGCGCTGAATTGCGCATTGAATTCACCATCAATAACGGCAAGGGCTATGTAGCAGCGGAGCGCAACCGCGCTGAAGATGCTCCAATTGGCTTGATCCCTGTTGACTCCATCTATTCACCAGTGCGCCGCGTTTCATTCCGCGTTGAAAACACCCGTGAAGGTCAGGTTCTTGACTACGATAAGTTGATTATGACCGTTGAAACCAACGGTGCAGTAACGCCAGAAGATGCAGTGGCTTATGCCGCACGCATTTTGCAAGACCAAATTTCAGTGTTCATCAACTTCAGCGAGCCATCAACAGCCGTTGTCGAAGAAGCCCGCACCGAATTGCCATTCAACGCTGCTCTGCTCAAGAAAGTGGATGAGTTGGAACTTTCAGTGCGTTCAGCCAATTGCTTGAAGAACGACAACATTGTTTATATCGGCGATCTGATCCAAAAATCAGAATCCGAAATGTTGCGCACACCAAACTTTGGTCGTAAATCGCTCAATGAAATTAAGGAAGTGCTTGCACAAATGGGCTTGCACCTCGGCATGGAGGTCAACAATTGGCCGCCAGAAAATATCGATGAGCTGGCCAAGAAAATGGAAAGCCATTACTAAACAAAATTGACTTGCAATTTTGTCAGACAAAGTTGCGTACTGAGGAGAATATATTATGCATCATGGTTTTAAGGGTCGCCGGTTCAACCGCACATCAGCCCACCGCAAAGCAATGTTTATGAACATGGCTGTGGCCTTGATTAAGCATGAGCAAATTATTACAACTTTGCCAAAAGCAAAGGATTTGCGCCCCGTTGTTGAAAAGCTGATCACGCTGGCAAAGCAAGGTGGCCTGCACGCGCGTCGCCAAGCGGTTTCGCAAATTCAAGATGAAACCCAAGCCAAGAAGCTGTTTGACGTCCTGGCTGCTCGCTATAAGGACCGTCAAGGCGGCTACATCCGCATTATGAAGGCAGGCTTCCGCCATGGCGATAACGCGCCAGTGGCTGTGATTGAGTTTGTTGATCGTGACGTAACAGCCAAGGGCAAAGATTCTGGCCCAGTGTTCGTGAAAGACGAACCAGCAGAGGCTGTTGCGGCTTAAGCTTTCGAAATCAAGATATTAAAAAAGCAGGCCTCGGCCTGCTTTTTGTTTTCCAGATGACGGCGTGACTCACACCACCAAAACTTCACCAACCTCAATAATTTGATGTTGGCCATAACCATTAAATTTAGTCAGCGTTGAAATGCCGTAAGCACCCAAAGTGCCGAACTCGATAAAATCGCCTTCGCGCAAATCGGCAAGAAAATCTAAGCGGTGCGGCAACACATCGAGTGGATCACAAGTGGGGCCGAAGACTTTCCAGCTTTTAGCAACACCTTCAATTTCTACTCCGTTGCGAATGACGCGCATTGGAGGTTTCAATTCTGGCACCTGCATATATTCCATCAGGCCACCATAGACGCCATCATTGATAAAGAAATCATCACCGTCTGTGCACACCAGTTTCACGCGGGTGAGCAGCGACATGCAATTTGCTACCATGCCACGGCCTGGTTCGCATTCCAATTTCGGCGTCTTAACGCCTGCGAAATAAAGCTTTACGGCATCCTCGATGATGCGGAAAAACACTGTGGGTTCGGGTGCAGTGGAAAGCATGTAATTGGCTGGAAAACCACCGCCCACATTGAGCTTGGAAATTTCGATATTTGCCATGCGCGCAATGCGGGCTGCAGCCTCAATATGGCGCACATAAACTTGCGGTTCTTTGCTCTGTGAGCCAGGATGAAAGGTTAAAACTGGGTCGTAGCCACTGGCTCTGGCTTGCTGCAAAAGCTCAACGCAAATATGCTCAGGCGCTCCAAACTTGGTGGAAAAATCATGGGCTGATGAACCACGATCGCGTGGCAAAACGAACCGCACAGCAATTTCCACTTTGGTGTCGCGGCCAATAATATCGATAATTTTTTGTAGCTCTTCTCGGCAATCTACCACAAAGCGTTTGCAATCATAGATGCGGTAAGCATCCTCAATCTCACGGCGCGATTTCACTGGGTTGTGATAATGAAAATGCGCGGTTGGCGAAACACTACGCACCAATTGCATTTCATGGACTGACGCTACGTCCCAATCGGTAATGCCACTGGTCGCCAAAGTGCGAATGACTTCGACCGATGGATTAGACTTCACCGCGAAAGTGACGAGACCCGGAAAGTTTTTGATAAACTGATTGGCCCGGGCTGCCAAAGCTGAAGCTGAGAAACAAAACACCGGCTCATCGGGGTTCATTTGAGCGGCCAGAGCCGCTGCATCAGCAGGCATAGAATTTTGCAACGCGGGTTTGAGCAAAGTGGCAGCGGGCATGTGAGTCTCCTGTGATGATGGACCTGTGTGCTAAAATTCTATGACGGAGAAAAGACGGCAATATGTTGCGAAGTATACTAGCTACCGTCATAATGACGACTCAACACACAATACGACGAATTTTATGCTGACGCCAAAAGATGAAGAACTGATTGTGCTCTTAAGAGCGAATGCACGCGAGCCAGTGGCAGCACTGGCGCGGAAGCTCGGCCTGTCGCGCACCACAGTTCAAGATCGTTTGCGAAGGCTTGAAGATAACGGCTTTATCGCCGGATATACTTTGAAGCTGTCCAAGGATATCCGCTCGCTTGGCATTTCAGCCATGGTCACCATATCCGTGGAGCCGCGTCGCCAAATTGATGTGGCCAAGACCGTTTCTAAACTTCCACAAGTCGAAACGCTCCACACCGTGAGCGGCAAATTTGATTTGATGGCTTTGGTAAAAACCGCCACTGCGGAAGACATGGACAAAATTATCGACCAAATCGGGCTTATCTCCGGTGTTACTGAAATTGAAACTGCGGTCATTTTGTCGACAAAAGTTGATCGCAGATAGAAGTTTGTTTTTAGGAGAATGAGATGCGGCGTCTAATAATATTGAGTATTTTGCTTTTGTGCACCCCTATGGTCAATGCGCAGC
>JANPGD010000034.1:0-31650 GCA_031423845.1 Hyphomicrobiales bacterium
AATAAATTGGCGGCGCGTTTCACGCCAGCCAGCAGATTTTTGCCGTCATCGGTTTCAAGGAATTTCGACAGCGCTTCCACACGGCGCACCACCATCAGCAAGTCATCCTGCCCACCGAGTGAGAACACCGCATCAATCAAATCATGCCGCGCGCCTTGGTCTTTGAGATAGACTTTCAGGCGATCGGCGAAGAAGGAGAGGAGGTCCTTCGCCGTCTCTTCGGCTAACGGTTTCAACTCTTGTTTTGAATGACCAAAATTCTTTTCAACTTCCTTTGAGTCCCTCAACAACTCATCTACGAAAAGCTTTTGTAGTGGAAGTCGAAGACCGTTTTCGAGCAGGATTCTGAGTGTTCCCAAAGCAGCACGTCTGAGTGCATAAGGATCTTTCGAACCAGTTGGCTTTTCATCCCACGCCCAGAAGCCAGTGAGCGTATCAATCTTGTCGGCCAGCGCAACAGCTTGACCGATCTTCGATACCGGAATTGAATCGCTTGGACCTTGTGGTTTGTAGTGGTCGTGCAGAGCATCTGCCACTTCCGCGTCGATGCCTTGATCTAGCGCGTAGTAGCGGCCCATCAGGCCTTGTAACTCTGGGAATTCACCGACCATGCCTGTGACCAGATCGGCCTTGCACAGCCGCGCTGCCAATTTTGCTTTTTCGACTCCTTGTGCATCGAGGCCAATCTTCTTGGCAATTTCACTAGCCAGTGCTTCGATGCGGTTGACGCGTTCGCCTTGGCTACCGAGTTTGGCGTGGAAGGTGATTTTATCGAGCTTCGGTAACAAATCACGAAGAGCGGTTTTGCGGTCTTGATCCCAGAAGAATTTGGCATCGCTTAATCTTGCAGCAATCACCTTGTTGTTGCCTGCAATAATGGTCTTGCCGCCATCGGCGGCCACCGTGTTGGCTATTATTAGATAATAGTTTGAAAGCTCGCCTGTGGCCGCACCCTTCGAGGCCGCAAGATGCAGCACCTCAGGGTGAGGAGTTCTGCTAGGGTTTGGGGTTCCCTCATCCTGAGGTGCGAGCGCAGCGAGCCTCGAAGGACCACGCAAACAAAAACATTTCTGATTGTTTTTAATGGTGGTGATGATCACTTCGGGCGGCACGCTGAGGAAGTTTTTGTCGAACTCACCCATCAGCACAACGGGCCATTCCACAAGGCCTGCCACTTCTTTCAGCAGCGCTTCATCTTCAATCATTTCGAGGCCGCGCGCGAAAGCGAGATTCTTGGCTTCGGTGCGGATGGTTTCTGCTCTCGCATTTGCATCAACGATCACATGGGCTTTGTGCAAGGCCAGCGCGTAATCCTCAAAGCGCCGCGCTTCAATTTTGCCACTGCTCAAAAAGCGGTGGCCCATGGTGGTGTTGCCACTGTGAAGGCCTTCAATTTCAAACGGCACCACTTCACCATCAAAGGTGCAGAGAATGCTCTGCAGCGGGCGCACCCATTTGAGTTGGCCCGAGCCCCAGCGCATAGATTTTGGCCATGGGAAATTGCGCACAATAGTGGGCACCATTTCAGCGATCACTTGGGTTGCATCGCGTCCCGATTTTTTGATGATGGCCATATAGAACTGGCCCTTCTTATCATCCTGCACAGTGAGTTCGCCTAGCTTCAAACCCGTGGATTTCAAAAACCCATCAATGGCGGGCTGAGGTGCATCCACGCGTGGGCCTTTGCGTTCTTCCGCAGTGTCTGCGGCTTTTGCATTGAGGCCTTCGACCGACAGCACCAGGCGGCGCGGTGTTGCGTGAGATTGCGCACCCTCATAAGTGAGGCCCGCATCAACCAGCGCATTGGTGACCATAGTTCGCAAATCTTCAGCCGCTTTGGCTTGCATCCGCGCTGGGATTTCTTCGGAGAAGAGTTCGAGGAGAAGCTCAGGCATTATGCAGCCCTCCCGCCGGAGGTTCGGCTCCACGCTTCGCAACAGGCCTTGGCCAAATCACGCACACGGAAAATATAATTTTGCCGTTCAGAAACGGAAATCACGCCGCGTGCATCCAGCAGGTTAAAGGCGTGCGATGCTTTGATGCATTGGTCATAGGCAGGCAGTGCCAATTCGTGTTTGCCATCTTTATCGCCCACTTTTAAAAGAGCAGCACATTCTTTTTCGGCATCTTCAAAATGGCGCAGCAGAATTGAAGTGTCGGCATGTTCGAAATTGAAGCGCGAATATTCTTGTTCGGCTTGCAGGAACACATCGCCGTAAGAAATTTTACGGTCGCCTTCGAGGCCGTTAAAATTAAGGTCGTAAACATTATCCACACCCTGCACATACATAGCGAGGCGCTCGAGACCATACGTGAGTTCACCAGATACGGGCGAACAATCCATGCCACCCACTTGCTGGAAATACGTGAATTGCGAAACTTCCATGCCATCGCACCACACTTCCCAACCGAGGCCCCATGCACCGAGTGTTGGGCTTTCCCAATCATCTTCAACAAAGCGAATATCATGCAGGCTCGAATCAATGCCAATGGCTTTGAGCGAGCCTAAATAAAGCTCCTGCAAATTGGCGGGCGAAGGCTTCATGATCACTTGATATTGATAATAATGCTGCAGCCGATTGGGGTTTTCGCCATAGCGGCCATCCTTGGGCCGACGTGAAGGCTGCACGTAAGCCGCTGACCAATGTTTAGGGCCAACCGAGCGCAATGTGGTGGCCGGGTGAAACGTGCCAGCACCCACTTCCATGTCATAGGGTTGCAAAATAACGCAGCCCTGCGCCGCCCAATAATTATGCAGCGTGAGGATGAGGTCTTGGAAAGCTTTGGCGGGTTGTAAAGTCATGATGGGTGCATCTAAGGGCACCGCACAACGCGGTCAAGACTTACGCTTCAGGCACATAAGCCCCGGTGATGGGATCGAGCTTCAGGCGCTTGATTTCGCCTTGGGCCGACTTCTGCTCATTCACTTTGGCTTTGACTTGTTGATCTTCAATATTCTTCATGGCGCGCTTAATAGTTTTCATGGCAATGTAGCCAACGATCATCAAAGCCGCTGTTTTGAAAAAACCCATTTTTGGAACTCCATCACTCATAAGAATATCATAGACCAAAACGCGACCACATTGCACGTGTTTCCAGCGCATTAATCGCCGCATCGGGCAAATCTGTGGCAGCGCCAAAGCCTAAACGTTTCAGGCCCCAACCCTTTGGCGCGGAAACCTCTGTTATTTCAACCTTTTCACCGAATTTATGGCGCAGAACCTCATGCATATGGCCAATTCCATCGACCAAGCCCAGTTCCAGCCCACGTTTTCCTGTCCAAAAAGCACCTGTGAAGAGATCGGCCTCGTCTGCCTTCAATTTGCCCGCGCGACGACCGCGCACATAGGTTTTAAACCCTTCATGCACATCCTCTTGCAATTCGAGCAGGCGTTTCACGTCTTCATCTTTCTCAGGTTTGAACGGGTCCAATATGCTTTTAGACGTTCCAGATGTGTAAACCCGTCGCTCAACGCCGAGTTTTTTGATAGCATCGACAAAGCCGAAACCAGCGGCAATCACGCCGATGGAACCGACAATGGAGCTTTCATCGGCATAAATTTCATCAGCTGCACAAGCCAACCAATAGCCACCGGATGCGGCCACATCTTCGCAGAAGGCATAGACCGGGATTTTATTTTCAGCAGCCAATGCACGAATGCGGGCGGCAATTAAGGATGATTGCACAGGTGAGCCACCGGGGCAGTTAACAGCCAAGGCCACGCCGGAGACGCCTTTTTTAAAGGCACGTTTCAACAGCGGTTCTAAATCTTTAGCATTGAGTGCAGGACGTAATCCGCCACTCGCTGAGATCGCTCCCTGCAAACGCACAACATTGATAATATTATTTTTCTTCCGCCATTGAGACGGAATGAGTCTGAGGAGTCTTTTGATCATCGACGAGATGTAGGATGGACGGCCGTTAATATCAAGCTTAGCGCAACCGCCAAGCAGCGCCATCGCGCAGAACGGCTTCAGCATCCGGTGTAAAACTGTTGTCTTGCTCGTGCAAAATCAAGCCTGGCAGCAATTGCATGGGCGCGCGGGAGCCTTTAACACCCTGTACAATGACGCGCGAAGCCGCTGTGCCGACACGCGCATAAAGCGGTGCCACACGCACATCTCCAAATTTGCCTTCCATGCAAGTGAGAATTTTACCCAAGGTTTCAGCCCGGTGAATGAGTGTAACTGTGCCACGCAAAGTGACCATGGCGTGGAGAATTTTGATCCACAGCTCCAAATCATCTGGACCAAAGGCATGAGCCGTTGCTTTGAGTATTGATGGCGAAGCCGTGACTTTGCTCTCTTCAAAATAGGGAGGATTGGCAAACGCATGCGCGAATGAGCCGTGCTGCGGCATGTGGGCCAGTTCGCGGCGCATCGCGTCTTTCACATCGGCCGTGATCACATGCATGTTTTCAGTAAAATTATTACGCTTGGCGTTTTGTTCACACAAAACTGCATAACGGGTGGCGACTTCGATGCCCGTGATGTGCAGCTGCGGCATGCGCGCCAGAAGGCACAGTGAAGCCACGCCTGCGCCAATGCCGGCTTCAAAAATAGTTTCACCAGCGATGGCTGGTATGGCGGCTGCCAAGAACACGGCATCGATACCCGCACGGTAACCTTTTTCGGGTTGCAGGATTTTCAGTTTACCGCCCAGAAATGCGTCTTCCGACAGCGACGACGGCATTGCCGTGCCAGCCGGCTGAGAAGACGGGGCGATGGTGGTTGATCTTTGAGTAGCCAGTTGCATGTTCTTACAACCTAACAATAAGATGGTTAGCGAGTGGTTACCAAGGTTAAATGTTCCTGCAGTTTATTAAATAAGGATCTCAGCCGATTTTATCCACCAATTTGGATTTTTAACAGAAAGTCTTGCAACAGCTGCCGAGGCTGCGGCCATACTGGATGTTAATCCAAAGCAGGTGGCACCGGAGCCTGACATGCGTGTTGCAGAAAAGCATGGCTCTTGCCTTAATGCAGCTAAAACTTTGATGATTTTAGGCTGAACTTTGAATGCGGCCTCTGCTAAATCATTGCGCCAGCTTGGTGGATTTTCTAGCGCTATTTCTTCGCCAAAAACTTGACCATTTTTGAGTCCGAGACTTTCAAACACCTCTGCTGTGACACAAGGTAAAAGCGGATTAATCAAAACGATGGCGCGCGGCAATTCAATTTCAAGTGGCGATATGGTTTCGCCAATGCCCTGCATGCGGCAGGGTTTCTGATAGAAACAAACAGGCACATCCGCACCCAACGTTAGCGCTAAAGATTTCACTTCGTAAGCATTGAGTGTGTGGTTGATGTTTTTTAACAATGCTCTGATCATCGCTGCTGCATCGGCGGAGCCACCCCCTATGCCAGATGAGACCGGTAGATTTTTTGTGAGTTCGACTGTGACCTTCGGCAAGGCAATGTCACGGGGGCGCAGGAGGTCATTTATAACGTGCCATGCTTTGATAACTATATTGTCGTCGCCATGTGGCACTTGCGCAGCAAATGGTCCGATACAGTGAAGTTCCAAAGTGTCTGACACTTTTATTCGAAGCTCATCACCTAGATCCGCGAAGGCCACCACCGAATCGAGCTGATGATAACCATCCGTGCGCCTGCCCAAAACATGTAGCGCCACATTAATTTTTGCGTTTGCGGTTTCAGAAATCCAAGCAGACACTTACTGTTTCACGATCGGCTTTGCTTCAGCAGCTTTCGCCTTTGGTGTTTCAATGAGGCCATTTTTTATCTTGCCTTCGATTCGCGCCAGATCTTCAGGCTCAGGATGATTGTCTTTGGCGTGTTGATACTGAAAGCGCGCTTCGATTTTTCGACCAATATGCCAATAGGCATCACCGAGATGTTCGGCGATGATTGGGTCATAAGGTGTGAGATCAACGGCACGTTCTAAATAGCTCGCCGCTTGATCATAGTCGCCCATAGTGTAGTAAGCCCAACCCAAACTATCGACAATAAAACCATCATTCGGGCGCAGATCGACAGCACGTTTCACCATGGCAATCGCTTCATCAAGTTTCTGTCCCCGATCAATCAAAGCATAGCCAAGATAATTGAGTACTGATGGCTCATCATTAGAAATGGAAAGCGCTTTTCTAAAATCAGCTTCGGATTTAACAAAGTCCTTCATATGTTCATATGCAATACCGCGGTTAAAATAGAGCTGCCAATTGCTTGGCGCTTTTCCGGATTGCAACTGAAGTGCTTCAGAGTAAGCTTCCACCGCATTCGCGTTGTCATTGCTCACGCGGTAGATATTACCCAGTGTTGACCATGCATCTAAATTTTTTGGGTCTTTCGTCAACACTGATTTCAGGCGACTGATGGCTGGTTTGTTTTGGTCAAGTCTTTGCAAGTTGATTGCAATTTCTGTGTCAGCATAAATGCGCAAGGGCGATGTTATTGGAATAAGTTCATAGGCGTTAATGGCTGCCTGATAAGATTTCATATCGGTGAGAATATCGCCGAGAAGGGATTGTGTCACTGGACGATCAGCACTGAATTGCAAAGCAAGTTGGGCATAGATTTGTGCCCCGTCAATCGTCTGCTCATCGTTCAGGGCAGCGGCCAATGAAAACAAAACGATTCCAGCACCGGCACCTGGTGTCGCCACAAAAGCATCTGGCACAGTGCCTGATTGAGCCTTGACTAAGGCTGATTCGATAAGGACATTTCGTTGTACTGAGGTGAGGTAGTTAGAATAGATTTTCACCGCTTCAGCGCGCTTGTCGTTGCGTTCGAGAAAATTGCCGTAGGCTTGAACAACGAGAAAGCTTGTGCCAGCCAATTCATAGGCTTTGCGATAAGCGGACTCGGCTCTCACGTTTGAACCTAAATAGTCAGAAATAAGCGCCACATGAAGGGCTTTATAATTGGCAAACCCATCTTGAGCGTCAAGCTTATCGAGCTCATTCATTGCCGCATTGATGGAGCCTTCACCTGCATAGGTCCATGCGGTGAGTAGATTTGCGGTTAACTCTCCTGCGGGAGTGTAAGCGGATTCTGCGAAGTTGATGCGGGCACTAGCATAATGGCGGACGCGAAAATCCTTCAATCCCAAAACTATGCGCGCCATGCGCTGTTGGCTATTGAACACAATAACTTTTGCTGCGCTATCTTCGGCACGCGTCACATCACCTGATGCCAACTGCAGCTGGAAAAGCCTCTCAATCAGAACAGAATTTTCTGGGTCCTCACCAAGCGCCGCCTCAAAAAAATTACTGGCGGCAGCGGGGTCACGCAGTCGTGCCGCAGTGCGCCCGGCGAGATAATTTCCAGCCAAAGTATTATCAGTTTCAGCATGAGCGGAAGTGGCAATTGCAATGAGTGTTAGAGCGATAATGGCAGGGCGAAAATTCATGTGAGTCCCAATTTAAAGCGGAGTTCAAAGCCTCCAGCAAATCATGTCAATAGATTGGGGTTTTTTGGAGAATACCGCAAGCAAAAAGGGTGGGTCTTCGTCGCCGAAAACTCACCCCCCCACTTAGAGCCATAAGCCCGTCATTTAATTATTGCGCGACACGCATCTCAAGAATGCTGTTAGCAATGCCGTTGAAGGCCACGTCCAACGACGTTGTGTCTGCATCAAGAACATGGGCGGAATCTGTGGCGCAGCTATTAACAAGATCGACGCGCTTTTGGATGGTTTTGTTTAATTGAAAAGTTATCACATAAACTTCAACACCCGATGCTTTGATGGCCGCACACATGCTGGTCGATTGAGCATAGGAGTCGCCGTTTGTTGCTGCAATGTTAATGTGATCGCCCGCGCCCCCACTGCCTGACACAGTTGGATTACCCGTAATAACGCCTTTGGCATTTGCAGAGTTATATTCACCGTCAGTCATTAAAATCATGACCTTTTTCACTTTTTCCATCACGACGGAGGTTGTGAGTTTATCATAACCCGCTGGTTGGCTGGCACCAGACCACATTCCGATTGTGGGCGAAAGCGCATACCATCCCCAAGCGATTCCCACTTGACCAGCGGTCGACCCACCGGAAGTCATCGCATTAATCTTGGAGTTCAGTGTCGTTGAGGACATGGAAAGTGGGAGAATTTGTTGGACTCCACAGGGGTTGCCACTTGGCAAATATGACCGACCCACCGGGTTCAGTGAAACTGAGGAATCCTTATAGGCCTCTGAACCTGTACGCTCCGTTACGCAATTGGTAATGTTCAGTGTCATACCACTACCGTTACCATTGGTGAAACTAAAGCCATTTGATCCGGGTGTAGTTGAAGTTCCCGAAGTAATGGAACCACGCGCAAGTGCCGCGTCCGAACCTAAATTTACACCGTTTTGATAAGGGACTACAGCAATCTTCGTATAAAATTGGCCTTGAGTCGCCGGCATAACTTTGGTTACGAAATTTTTCGCAGACGAAATGAGATTGGCAATCGGGGTTCCCGCCATCGAGGTGGTGTTATCCAGCACCAACGAAACTTCGAGATTGATGCCGGACTTCTTAACCATCGACATGGCCGAAACCGTCATGGTTGGCACGCCAAACAAGCCCATAAACCAGGTTTTTACCGATAATGTTCCGGTGCCAACGATATTATCACCAGCATTATGGGCCGTGTAAGATGTCAGCGTAATGCTATCATCATGCACATAATTGTTGGTCAAAAAAGGTTGCGACTTTGTTTTGAGCACTTCATCATCGGATTCGTTTAAAGCCGCCGCATAGAGTGTTGCGGTGTCAACTGAGGCTTGCAACTTGGTCTTCGCGTCCGATACACGTTCAAAATCGATGGCCGAGCCTGCCGCCATAATCACGGGGATAATCGCGAAACCAAAAATCATGGTCACGTTTCCTGTTTCATTTTTAAGCCAACGCTTAAATTTGTCACTCAACTTCAATTTTTTGTCGACGGAACGCATAATCGCAATTCTCCCAAGAATAGTTTCAAAGGGGGTTTTAGCGCCAAGTGTTCAACAACTCGTTGCTGCAATTGATTGCTTTTTAGTTTTTTTTAGTTCGCCGCGGTTCAACTCAATCTAAGGTTAAGGAGAGATAACCGTTACATATTGGGATAATTGGGGCCTTCTCCGCCCTGCGGCACAACCCACGTGATGTTTTGCGAAGGATCTTTGATATCGCAGGTTTTGCAATGCACGCAGTTCTGGTGATTGATTTGGAAACGGGGGGCCTTGCCATCTTCAGCCACCACTTCATAGACTCCGGCAGGGCAATAGCGTTGGGCCGGTTCTGCCCATTTGGGAAGATTAACCATGATCGGAATTTGTGCATCTTTAAGCTTTAGATGCACTGGTTCATCTTCCTCATGGCTTGTGGCCGAGAAGGCCACGTTGGTGAGGCGATCGAAGGATAAAACGCCATCGGGCTTAGGGTACACAATGGGTTTGCATTCTGAGGCAGGCTTCAAGGTGGCATAATCTGGCTTGCCATGTTTCCAAGTGCCAAAGCCAAAACCGAATATGGTATTGAGCCACATATCCGCAGCACCCAAAACCGCACCCCCCAACAGGCCGAGCTTGGACCACATGGGTTTTACGTTCTTCACTTTCTTCAAGTCTTGATAGACCCAAGAATTTTCGTAAGCAGTTTGATATTCCTCGAGCGTATCGCCCGATCGGCCCGCTTGAATTGCGGCCACAGCTGCTTCAGCCGCCATCATTCCCGTCTTCATGGCATTATGGCTGCCTTTGATGCGTGGCACATTTACAAAGCCTGCGGAGCAACCGATTAGTGCGCCACCGGGGAATGGTAATTTTGGCACGGACTGGAATCCACCTTCAGTGATGGCCCGCGCGCCATAGGCCACGCGGCGGCCACCTTTCAGAACATCAGCAATCAGCGGATGATGCTTGAAGCGCTGGAATTCCATATATGGATAGAGATGTGGATTTTGATAATTGAGGGGGACCACAAAACCAATCGACACCAGATTATCTTCCAAGTGATACATAAAACTGCCGCCACCGGTTTTCATGCCCAAGGGCCAGCCCATTGTGTGCGTCACTTGACCTTGTTTGTGGTTTTCGGATTTTACTTCCCACAGCTCTTTCATGCCGAGGCCGAATTTTTGCGGCTCGCGGCCTTCGCTCAAATTATATTTGGCGATGATTTCTTTGGCCAGCGATCCACGCACACCTTCGGCTATAAAAACATATTTGCCAGTGAGTTCCATGCCGGGTTGATAATCAGGTTTATGCGTGCCGTCCTTGGCAATGCCCATAACACCTGCCACTACGCCGCGCACCGAACCATCCTCACGGTACAAAACTTCCGATGCTGCAAAGCCCGGGTAAATTTCAACACCGAGTTCTTCGGCTTGCGCGGCCAACCAGCGGCAGACATTGCCGAGTGAGACGGCGTAGTTGCCGTGGTTACTCATCAAGGGGGGCATCATAAAATTAGGAAGACGAAGTGCTCCCGATGGGCCGAGCACGAAGAACCGATCTTCAATCACTTCGGTGTTGAGGGGAGCGCCCTTTTCTTTCCAATCAGGAATAAGTTCATTCAACGCGATGGGATCCACCACAGCGCCTGACAAAATATGGGCACCCACTTCGGAACCTTTTTCGAGAACACACACGGTTGTTTCTGGCGAAAGCTGCTTCACGCGGATGGCGGCGGCAAGGCCAGCGGGGCCTGCGCCCACAATCACAACATCATAATCCATGGCTTCGCGCTGCATATTTTTATCCCTAGATTTGGCTCAATTGATTTGATCTGTTATAGGCAATCACCCCTTGATGACAAGCAGCCAAAATGGACACTGATCAGCAGCCAAACGACATGAATCCCGCCGAAGCTTTGGCTTGGCTGGTGGAGATGGGGGCTGACGAAATTGTGAGCGAAGTTGCGGTGGATCGTTTTGCTGCCAGCCTTGTGGTGGAAAAGCCTAAGCCAGTAGCGGTTGTGCGGCCTGCGACTTTGCCCGATCAATCTGCTGCCAATGCTGTTACACAAGCGGCGGCGTGCAGCACTATAGAGGCCCTCACACAGGCGCTCAATTATTTTGATGCAAACCCCTTACGCAAATCCGCCACGCAGCTCAGCTTTATTGAAGGCAACATTCAGTCTTCAATTTTAATCGTGGGGGATCGCCCGCGCAATGAAGAGGACAAATCAGGTCAAGTGTTTGCTGGAAAATCGCGCGTGTTGCTGGTCGCGATGCTGGCCGCGATTGATTTGAAAATTGAGGATGTGGCATTGCTTAATTTCATCCCATGGCGGCCGCCGGGCAATCGCAACGCTTCTGAAAATGAAATTGCCATGTGCCAGCCTTTTGCGGCGCGGGCGATTGATCTCATTAAGCCGAAAATGATTTTGAGTTTTGGATCTACTGCCGGCCAATATCTTGCCAGCGGTGATGCATCCGTATTGCGTCAGCGCGGCAAATGGCTTGCTGTAAATGGCACGCCTTTGATGACAACGTTTCATCCTGACGAGTTGCTCAAACTTCCTGCCCAGAAAAAATTAGCCTGGCGCGATTTGCTGGCGTTCAAACTGAAATGGGATGAATTGAAATGAGCGAGCGCGAATTCATTCCCGTTGGAATTGCGGTGATCACCATTTCTGATACGCGGGTTTTGGCCGATGATAAATCGGGGCAGACCCTGGTTGATCGCATCGAAGCCGAGGGCCACCGAGTTGCGGCTCGCGCCATTGTAAAAGATGATGTGCGGGCTATTCGGGCTTGCGTTCGCAAACTCGTGAAAGATAAATCTGTTGACGTGATCATCTCTACTGGTGGCACGGGGCTCACGGGCCGCGATGTAACCGTTGAGGCCATGCGGCCATTGTTTGACAAAGAAATCGAAGGCTTTGGTGTTTTGTTTCACATGATGAGTTTTCAAAAAATAGGAACATCAACCGTGCAATCGCGCGCCACCGCTGGTGTGGTGGGCGGCAAATATGTGTTCTGCCTGCCGGGCTCTCCCGGGGCTTGCCGCGATGGCTGGGATGAGATTTTGAAGTTCCAACTCGATTACCGCCACAAGCCCTGCAATTTCATCGAGATCATTCCAAGGCTGGGTGAACATTTGAGACGAAAATAGTTCTTGATTTGTTCTAAAGTTCGCATTACGTTCTAGTTATGCAAACACTTCTCAACATGCGCCCATCAGTGGGGTTCGAATCAGAGGTTTTTACTTCGCTTCCGCAGATGAATCGTGGACGTGGGGCGAAGATTAACCCATCGGGGCGATTTGAATCTTTGCATGAAGAATTGGTGGATGATGGTTGGGATTCGCTGGCTGAAATTCCGCGTTTGAAAACTGAGATTTTCACTGAAACACCCAAGACTATTATTACCCGCAATCAATCGCCGGATATTTCATTTGATCGCTCGATCAATCCTTACCGCGGTTGTGAGCATGGCTGTACCTATTGCTATGCGCGGCCTGCGCATTCTTACATGGGGCTATCGCCGGGCCTTGATTTTGAAACGAAGCTTTTCATAAAGCCGAACGCGGCGGCTCTTCTTCGGGGGGAATTAACCGCGACCAACTATATGCCCAAGACGATTGCTCTGGGCGCCAATACGGACCCCTATCAACCGATTGAGCGCACTTATAGAATCACGCGCTCGGTGATTGAAGTGTTGGCTGAATTCAAACACCCGTTTGGCATCGTCACCAAATCCGCTTCGGTGGTGCGTGATATTGATTTATTAAAACCACTGGCAGCTTTGGGATTAGTGAAGGTGGCAATTTCCATTACTACGTTAGACCTGAAACTCGCCCGCGCCATGGAGCCGCGTGCTTCTACACCTGCTAAGCGTTTGGCGGCGATTGAGGCCTTGTCGGCGGCAGGCATTCCCACTGTTGTAATGATGGGGCCGATTATTCCAGGGTTGAATGACCATGAGATCGAAGCGATTTTAAAGGCCGCCTATGCAGCGGGTGCGCGTGAAGCCGGATACACCATGTTGCGCTTGCCGCATGAGGTGAAAGATATTTTCAAAGATTGGCTGGAGAAGGAATTTCCAGACCGCGCTAATAAAGTGATGTCGCTGGTGAAGTCAGTTCGCGGTGGCAACGAGAATGATCCGAATTTCGGAACACGGATGACAGGAAGTGGTCCCTATGCTTGGACCATTGGGCGCAGGTTTCAATTGGCGGCGCAGAGGTTGGGATTGAATGCTAAGCGGGTGAAGCTAACGGCAGAGCTGTTCAAGCGGCCACCTGTTGCTGGGGAACAGTTGGCATTGTTGTAAGATTCAGTTATTTGTCATCCCGACTTTCGTCGGGAAGACGGATTTAAAAATTGCAAAACTCAGACTTACCGAACTTCAACTTCGAGCTCACAGCCCGCCAAAACGGCTACACCCTTATCTGCGGCATTGACGAAGCAGGCCGTGGGCCGTGGGCGGGGCCTGTTGTGGCTTCAGCTGTTATTCTGGATCAAAGCAATATTCCAGTTGGCCTGAATGACTCTAAAAAACTCACGCATGAAAAGCGCGAAGCATTGTTTGATCCTATTTTAAAGTCGTCCATTGTCGGAATTGGCATCGTCAGCGCTTCTGAGATTGATGAGATCGACATTTTGCAAGCCACTTATCTCGCCATGCAACGTGCTGTTCTCAATCTAAAAACAAAACCGACTTTGGCCTTGGTCGATGGTAACCGTGCGCCACCACTCATCTGCAAAGTTGAAACCATCATCAAAGGCGATGCCAAATCGCTATCCATTGCAGCAGCTTCAATCATCGCAAAAGTGATGCGCGACCGCATTATGATTGCAATGGATGTACAATTTCCAGGTTACGGTTTTGCCATTCACAAAGGCTATGGCACGGCTAAACATGCCGCTGCTTTGGCCCAGCTTGGCCCCTGCTCAGAACACCGAAAATCATTCAAGCCCATCGCCGCACTGCTCGCAAATTAACCATAAAAAGACTATTCGATTCACGGCGAGTCTCAGAAGATTCATAACCCTCCAACAGTTTGTGATTTGCGTTGGAGAGTGCGTTATGGGTTATGAATCAAAGTTAGATGTGCGACCGCTCCATGACCAAATTCTGGTGGGTGATTGCCTCACTGAGCTGAAAAAAATTCCAACAGGTTCAATCGATCTGGTCTTCGCTGATCCTCCTTATAACCTGCAATTGGGCGGTGATTTAAAGCGCCCGGACGAATCTAAAGTTGATGCTGTGGATGATGATTGGGATAAGTTTTCCAGCTTCGAAACTTATGACACATTCACCAAAGCATGGCTCACTGAATGCCGCCGCGCTTTGAAACCTAATGGTGCTTTGTGGGTGATTGGTTCCTACCACAACATCTTTCGCGTTGGCTCAACTTTACAAGATTTGGGCTTTTGGATTCTCAATGATGTGGTGTGGCGCAAGACTAATCCCATGCCTAATTTTCGTGGTCGTCGTTTCACCAACGCCCATGAAACTATGATCTGGGCGGGTCGCAGTGAGCAATCGAAATATTGCTTCAATTATGACGCCATGAAAGTGTTCAATGACGATTTGCAAATGCGGTCTGATTGGACCCTGCCGTTGTGTACTGGCGGCGAGCGCTTAAAAAATGATGATGGTGACAAGCTGCACCCTACCCAGAAGCCTGAGGCTCTATTACAACGTGTGATGCTTTCAACCAGCAAACCCGGTGATGTGATTCTAGATCCGTTCTTTGGCACCGGCACCACAGGTGCTGTGGCCAAGCAATTGGGCCGCCATTTCATTGGCGTTGAACGCGAGGTAAAATATGCCGAGGCCGCGATGGCCCGCATTGAAGCAACGGAAGCTCTACCGCTTGAGGCCTTGAAAACCACGGTTGGAAAACGTGCTGAAGTGCGCATTCCTTTCGGAACACTCATCGAGCGTGGCTTGGTGAAAGCAGGCGAGACTCTGTTTGACCATTCCGAACGGATAGCAGCCAATGTGCGGGCCGATGGCTCCATCGCGGCCAAAGCCCATTCCGGCTCTATTCATAAAGTGGGCGCGCAAGTGCAAAATGCCGAAGCCTGCAATGGCTGGACCTATTGGCACGTTAGGCGTGGGCCAAACTTGGTGCCGATTGATTTGCTCCGGCAGCTGGTACGTGGTGAGATGGGTGCGGCGGCTTAGTAAAGGGACCTCATCCGTCGCTCCGCGCCACCTTCTCCATTTCATGGAGAAGGAATGTGATATTTTTATAGTTGTCCCTTCTCCACAAAGTGGAGAAGGTGGCCGAAGGCCAGATGAGGTCCCTTCTTGACAACGAGTAATCTCCCCGTCATTTCATCTCTCATGTCGCTTCCTCCTCTTAAAATTCTCCTCACTGCTCCACGTGGATTCTGCGCTGGCGTGGTGCGAGCCATTGATATTGTTGAACGTGCTCTCGAAATTTACGGTGCACCCGTTTATGTGCGCCATGAGATTGTGCACAATAAATTTGTGGTTGATGATCTTAAAGCCAAGGGTGCTATTTTTGTTGATGAGTTGACTGAAATTCCAGCAGGCGATCACCCAGTTATTTTTTCAGCGCATGGTGTGCCTAAAGCGGTGCCGGCCGAAGCCCAGCGCCGCGCCATGTTTCAAATTGATGCCACTTGCCCACTGGTTACCAAAGTTCACATGGAAGCCCAGCGCCACCACGACCAAGGCTTAGAAATTATTCTCATCGGTCATAAGAATCACCCTGAGGTAATCGGCACCATGGGGCAGTTGCCTGTGGGAGCGATTACGCTGATTGAGACGACTGACGATGCTGAACAAGTCACCATTCGTGATGCAACAAAGCTGGCATTCGTAACGCAAACAACACTTTCAGTAGATGACACCAAGGACGTGATTGCGGTTTTGCAGCGGCGCTTTCCTGCCATCAAGGGGCCGCTGAAAGAAGATATTTGTTACGCCACCACCAACCGCCAAGACGCGGTGAAATCAATCGCCACTAAAATCGAACTTTTGATTGTTGTCGGCGCACCTAACTCTTCTAATTCAATGCGCCTCGTTGAAGTGGGCGAAAAAAATGGCTGCCCACGCGGACTATTAGTTCAGCGTGCGACAGATTTAGATTGGTCAACTTTGCAAGATTTAAAGACTATTGGGCTTTCAGCTGGGGCTTCTGCACCAGAAATTCTGGTCAATGAAATTATTGATGCGTTTAAAATGCACTATGAAGTGTCGGTTGAAAACGTAGTTTTGCGTGAGGAAAATGTGTCGTTCAAACTACCACGTGAACTTCGGCCCGCCGCCTTAACAGCATGAGCAAAAGCCCAGTTATTATTCATACCGATGGTGCTTGTTCTGGCAACCCCGGCCCCGGTGGCTGGGGCGTGGTGATGGACTGGAACGGCACGCGCAAAGAACTTTGTGGCGGCGCTGCAGATACCACCAATAACCGTATGGAATTGCTGGGGGCGATTGAAGCTTTGAATGCTTTGAAGCGACCGTGCGCCGTGGAAATGCACGTCGATTCATCTTATGTGAAAGATGGAATCAGTAAATGGATTCATGGCTGGAAGAAAAATGGTTGGAAGACCGCTGATAAAAAACCAGTTAAAAATGTAGAGTTGTGGCAGGCCTTAGATGAAGCCATTCAGCGCCACGAAATTTCATGGCATTGGGTAAAGGGCCATGACGGCCACCCCGAGAATGAACGCGCCGATGAATTGGCGCGGGCAGGGATGGCCCCATATAAAAATTAAAGCTGTTGCAGAATCGTTTCGGCGCCAGAAACATTCACGCCACTTTTTTCTTCGACATTAAGCGCCATCACCACACCATTGTCTACGATCATTGAATAGCGGCTCGAACGCAGACCCATACCTGCAACATTCAAATCTTTTTCCAGACCGCAGGCCTTTGCGAAATCTGCATTGCCATCAGCGAGCATCATAATCTTACCTTCAGCTCCGGAATGCTTGGCCCATGCTGCCATCACATGAACATCATTCACAGAAGTGCAGGCAATGGTATCAACACCTTTGGCTTTGATCGCATCAAGATGGGCGAGGAAACCAGGCATATGATTGTTGGAGCAAGTGGGTGTGAAAGCACCGGGTACGCCGATCAACACCACTTTGCGGCCTGCAAACACCACATCGGTTGAAAGTTTCTGTTGGCCGTCTGCCGTCATCACGTTGAATTCAGCAGCTGGAAGCCTATCACCTATTTTAATTGTCATTGTGTTCTCTCAAATTGAATGCGGGGATTTAGGCGACGGTGACGCGCTGTTCAAGCCCCGGTCCATTTGCATCAGCTGTTATACGCAACTCAATGCCCAAAAGATCTTTCGAGTCCTTCAACCCTTCCACTTTTATCCAAGCCCTACCTGTTTCTTTTGCAAAATCTGGTGCTTGAAAAAAGTAACGATCCGGCCCTTCAACAAAAATGTCTTTCAGTGATTGTTTCAAATCTAACACTAAATAATGTTCAGTAACATGAGCAGCCGAAATAAACCGCGATGGTTGCGGCACGCGCATTTGCCATTTTGAAATTATAGCAGACTGCGGATTATCATTTGCAAATTTTCCATCCGCTTCAAACTTAGCTGGCGTGCAGACCACAGCGCATATCCCAAAAAATGATGAAAGATGAGCGGAGATAGGTTTGGTTGCATCGATTGGCTTCAGACTAATTGGAAACACAACTTCATCATGATAACCCAAGGCCTCGCTGCCATCCTCTATAATGCGAAGTGGCAGGGGGAAATCAATCGTCATAGACTCTAGATTTGCACCAGTAATTTCAATGTGTGGCGGAATGCCCGCTTGGCCAGGGTTGCGCCAATAGGTTTTCCAACCCTTGTCCATGATAACGCGAAAGCCAGCTGCATAGGTTATGCCATCAAAACCACCAACCACAAACTCAGCCTTCCATGGCAAGGTGGCTTGGGCAGAAGAAATGAAGGGCAGACTCGCAAGAGTTGAAATAAAAATTCGACGATCCATATTAAAATACTAACTCACTGCAAGATCAAAAGCCATTCACCTTCCCGTCAGCGTAAATTGAGAGTAAGTTCTTTCCATGTCCAAGCGCATATCCATGAAAGGCAAATTGCTGATCGCCATGCCATCCATTCAGGGTGACGACTTTGGCCACTCCGTAGTATTTATGTGTGAGCATAACAGAGATGGCGCCATGGGCATTGTGATTAACAAGCCAGCGCCACGCATGTTTTTTACGGATCTTGTCGATAAGCTGGATATTGCACCGGACCGCGGCGACATTAGCGAAGAAACATTGCTTACGCCCATTATGTTTGGCGGCCCGGTTAAACAGTTTCAAGGTTTTGTGTTACACAGTTCTGAGTATTTTTCGCCCGTCGAGAGCTTAAAAATTACGCCGGAATTTGCACTCACTGCCACAGTGGATATTCTTCGTGACATTGCCAAAGGCAAAGGTCCGCAGCGCAAATTATTGGCGTTGGGTTATGCTGGATGGTCGCCCGGGCAATTGGAAGAAGAAATTAAAAGTAATGGCTGGCTGCATTGCGATGCGGATTTGAATTTGGTGTTCTCTGGAAATTATGAAGGGCTGCACTGGGCAGCCCTTGCAAAACTTGGTGTTGATCCGCGCATGTTGTCCGCGCAGTCAGGCCACGCTTAGTCTTTGGCACGTTCCACGTATGAGCCGTCTGTGGTATCAACCACGATGCGTGTGCCCACGCCAATGTGGGGTGGCACCAATGTGCGAACGCCATTATTTAACATGGCGGGTTTGAAAGATGAGGATGCGGTCTGGTTCTTAATCGCAGGCTCAGTTTCCATGATTTCCAAAGTAATGCGTGGCGGAATTTCAATGGAGATCGGACCGTCATTGAACATGGCAATCTGGCATTCCATGCCTTCTTGCAGGTAAGGCACATAATCACCCACCATGTCAGCGGTCAGTGGCACTTGCTCGAAGCTTTCTGGATTCATAAACACGTAGTTGTCGCCATCCTGATACAAATAAGTGTGCATGATGGTTTCAACGAAAGCACGTTCCATGGCATCTGTGGTTTTATAGCGCACCACAGTTTTCACGCCGTCTGAAATGCGGCGCATATCGATGGTGGTGGTTGGCGTGCCTTTGCCTGGGTGCATGGATTCGGCTTTGAGCACGATATAGAGCTTGCCATCTTCATGCTCGATGACGTTGCCTTTGCGCACGCCGCTGGCGATCACTTTTACCACAGATATATTCTCTCTTTTAAATTTTGCGAAACTTCGTTGGGGCGGCTATTAGCAGTCAAACCTATGAAAGCCAACCCCTGTGCCCAATCGTGATTCTCCCTGGTTTGATCCCGCCCGCCATGCTGATCGCAGGCCGTTTCTGCTGGCCCGCAACAGAATCATTGCAGATATGCGGCGCTGGTTTGCTGAACGAGATTTTCTGGAAGTGGATACGGCAGCACTGCAAGTCTCCCCCGGTAATGAGGCGCATCTTCATGCGTTTCAAACCACATTGATCGGCAATGATGGTGTTGGCGTTCCACGTTATCTGCACACCTCACCAGAATTTGCCTGCAAGAAATTGTTGGCAGCGGGTGAAAAGCGGATCTTTAATCTGGGCCACGTGTTCCGCAACCGTGAACGCACGCTCACCCATACTCCGGAGTTTACAATGCTGGAATGGTACCGCGTTGAGGAAGAGTACCGCGTCATTATTGAGGATACTTTGGCTTTGGTACGTTTGGCGGCTGGTCAAAGGAGTTTTGATTGGCGCGGTCGCGTTTGCAATCCACTAGCGGAGGCGGAATGGTTGAGTGTGCAAGATGCATTTTTAAAATATGCTGATGTCGATTTACTCAGTACACTGAATAATCGTGATGCGCTGGCCGCAATCTCTCCAGTGGCATTTCAAAAAGACGAAACATGGTCCGATATTTTCAGCCGCATTTTGGTTGAAAATGTCGAACCGCATTTAGGCAATGGCCGCATTACGGTTCTTTATGAATATCCGTCTGTTGAAGCCGCGCTTGCCCGTACTTGCGCCCATGACGCCCGCGTAGCCGAACGCTTTGAGCTCTATGCCTGTGGCGTGGAGCTGGCCAATGGCTTTGGTGAATTGACTGACCCAGATGAACAGCGCCGCCGCTTTGTGGCAGAGATGGATATTAAAGAAAAACGATATGGCGAGCGCTATCCGATTGATGAAGAGTTACTAGCTGCGCTGGCCATTATGCCACCAGCGTCTGGTGTGGCGCTGGGGTTGGATCGTTTGATTATGCTGGCCACGGGGGCGACAAGGATTGATCAAGTGCAGTGGGTGCCAGCAAACTAAGACCGAGAAGGGCTAGAAGTGAATCTGCTCTCTTGATACTTTAAACTCATTTTTGTGTAAATCACCTCTAAAGCATTTAATTTCGACAACTTTATCGCCCAGTATTCTTTCAAGTTTTAAGTTTGGAATGTCGGATTTAATTCCAAGTATGACTTCGCATAATTTGAATTCATCAGTGAATTCTCGAAAGTACAATTCCTTGGTTGGATCACCAATTGCAAGTGGAGAAAAAAGTCTACGTTCGCTTTCGTAAGCCCAGCCATCAAATTTGAGAGACAGCAGTTTCATGCAATCTTTAATATCAAGGTCTGCATTGCTTGTTGAATCATTCTCCTCCTTCAAATCCATAAGTTTCGGCCGCTTGTTCTTATAATCAACTTTGACAAGCTCTTCACTTTCTCTGACATCAAAACCCAAACAGATACCCTTGTGTTTCTCTGCATAGTGAGACCACATAAGTGGATGCTGCCAATCCGTACTAAGGCTTATGAAACCGTGATCATAGGAATATATGTTCTTAACGCCTTTTAGTTTTTCTTGAACGGTTTCGTTTTCATTTTGCAAACTTTGGAATTCAAAAGGGTCGTTAAGATGATTGACCACAGCAATCTTCAATCGTCGGTCACGAATTGCGTCAAGCCCGAAACGCTCGCTGATAAAATGATAAAGAAGCATGAATATTTATACTGCACTCCAAAGCCTATGTCATCCCCGCACTTGTTGCGGGGATCCATCGTTGTGCGAGCGAACTTTTTTATTTACGCCTATGAATGTTGTTGCCATGGGTCCCCTCAACATGTGCGGGGATGACAATTTAGAGTTAACTTTTGAATTAATCAGCACTTTAAAACGTGCGCCGCCACTTTGCGCATGAGCGATGGCAGGGCTTCACCTGCCAATTCGCTGCGTGGCACAAAGTGCGATTTCAATTCTGGTTGCTCGCTTTGGGTTTTCCACACTGTCAATTCCAAATGAAAATGGGTGAAGGTGTGTTCGACTACACCAATCATTTTTTTCCATGTTGATTTGAACGGCGCTTCGAAATCTTCCAATGTGTCACGGAACCAATCGCTCGATGGAAACTCGGTCATGCCGCCGAGCAGGCCCTTGGCTTCACGGGTTCGCACCAGCACTTCGCCTTTAGAATTTTCGATCCAATAGACATGACCATAGCGGGTTATGATTTTTTGTTTTTTAGATTTTAGCGGCAATGCAGTGGCCATGCCGCGGAGACGACCCGAACATTGATCCGTCCACGGACAAATATCGCACGATGGAGATTTTGGCGTGCAGATAGTGGCACCCAAATCCATCAACGCTTGGGCAAAGTCGCCGCTGCGTTTTTCGGGAACCAACGCTTCGGTTTCTTCACGGATGCGCGGTTTGGATTGTGGCAGAGGTTCTTCAATGGCGAAGTATCGCGAGATCACCCGGTCCACATTGCCGTCAATGGCGGCGGCGGGAATATCAAAGGCAATCGCCGCAATGGCCGCTGAGGTATAAGCCCCAATGCCGGGGAGTTTTGCCAATTCCACCACTGAAGCAGGAAAATTGCCGCCAAATTCATTTGATACGATTTTGGCACAGGCGTGGAGATTTCGCGCTCTGGCATAATAACCAAGGCCAGCCCAAGCTTTCATCACATCTTCAGTTGAAGCGGCAGCCAAAGCGTGGACATTCGGCCAAAGGCCCACAAATTTAATGAAATAGTCTTGCACGGCTGTCACCGTGGTTTGTTGCAGCATGATCTCGGAAAGCCAGATTTTGTAGGGGTCGGCGGCCTTTCCACCCTTGATACGCCATGGCAAATCACGCGCGTGGGTGTCATACCATTCCAGTAAATTACCTGCTAAATCTTGTTGCAGCCCTTGTTCTGCCATGGTTTTACGGGAAATATCGACTTGAAACGGCATAATTGAACTCTCTGATGGAAACGCTCGACAAGCATTTTAGAACCCTCGCCAAGGCGGCTTTCACGCGCCATGGCTTTGCCAGTGAACAGCTCATATCGCAATGGGGGGCGGTTATTGGACTACCATTTGCGGATTTCTGTCTGCCAGAGAAGATCAAATGGCCAAAGACTGCTTCTGAAGAGGCAAGAAAGACAGGCGGTACATTAGTATTGCGCGCGATTGCCGGACGAGGATTAGAGCTCCAATATGAAGGCCCGCGTATCATTGAGCGGGTGAACCAGTTTCTGGGATATGGCGCGATTACCTCTCTTAAAATTATTCAAGGCAGCCTGCAGCCCGCGCCTGCTAAACCCGCACCTCGCCCCATGGCGCCTGCCGCTGCAAAGGCTTGGGCTGATAAAATTGACGATATTGCCGATGATGAGCTGAAAACTGCGCTGGCGCGGCTGGCCACTCATGCGGCTCCGAATGGTCCCAAAACCCTCTTGTCCACAGGGGAAAATAGGGATTGGCCACCTCCCCCAACATCTAGTAGGAAAACTCCATGATTAACACATCCCGCCGCACCCTCATGTTCAGCGCTGCCGCCTTGGCTTTTGCCAATGTTGGGGCATTTGCTGAAGACGCCAAGACTGTCGATCTGACCGATTTGCTTACACCGCCTGCTGAAGGCGACATGACCATGGGGCAAGATACCGCAAAGGTTACTATTGTTGAGTATGCCTCTGCTAGCTGCCCGCATTGCGCTGCGTTTAACAATGACCAATTTGGTAAATTGAAAATGGAATACATTGACACAGGTAAAGTGAAATTCATTTTCCGTGAATTCCCTCATAATGATCAAGCTATGGCGGCTTTCATGGTGGCGCGTTGCTCACCAAAAGAAAAATATTTTCCACTGATGGATATTTTCTTCAAGACCCAACAAAAATGGGTGCCTGATGCATTTGTCCAATTGAAGGATATTGCTAAACAAACAGGAATGGCCGAAGCCGATTTTGAGGCTTGCCTCAAAAATGAAAAAGTGGCCAAAGCAATATTTGAAGTTCGTGACAAAGCTGACAAAAGCTACGGCGTCACCGGCATTCCAACATTCTTCATCAATGGAAAACCCTATGACGGCGAGCGCACATTTGATGCGATGAAAGCATTCATAGATCCGCTGCTGAAATAAAAACGAGGCCAATGAAAGATGCGGTTTGCTAAACTTAGATTGACGGGCTTTAAATCTTTCGTTGAGCCTACTGAGCTTGTCATAGAGCGCGGCCTCACCGGCGTGGTGGGGCCAAACGGTTGCGGCAAATCTAATCTCCTCGAAGCATTGCGTTGGGTGATGGGTGAGAACTCTTATAAGTCCATGCGTGGCTCTGGCATGGAAGACGTGATCTTCGCTGGCACCCAAGATCGCCCGGCGCGCAACATGGCCGAAGTTTTGGTGACCATGGGCAATGAAGACCGCACAGCACCTTCGGCCTACAACGAATCCGAGATGGTTGAAATTTCTCGGCAAATTGTGAAAGATCAGGGCTCCACTTACCGCGTCAATGGATCTGAAGTGCGGGCCCGTGATGTGCAGTTGCTGTTTGCGGATGTGTCAACAGGTTCGCGCTCGCCAGCTTTGGTGCGGCAGGGGCAGATTTCTGAGATTATCAATGCCAAACCACAAGCGCGGCGTCTGATTTTGGAAGAAGCAGCGGGCATTACAGGTCTTCACACCCGCCGCCATGAAGCAGAACTAAAATTGAAAGCAGCCGAAGCCAATATGGCACGACTGGATGATGTGACGGCGCAGTTGGAAAGCCAGCTCGCCAGCCTGAAACGTCAAGCACGGCAAGCGCTCAAATATAAACAGGTTTCCGCTGATATTCGCAAACTGGAAGCGGCGGGATTGTTCGTGGCGTGGCGCGATGCCAGTGCGGCGATGAGTGCTGATAAACAAGCGCTGGATGAAACGACCCGCGTGTTGGCCGAACATACATTGGCGACATCGTCGCAACTTCGCGCCCGTGATGAGTTGGGCGAAACCCTGCCAAATTTGCGAGAGCAAGAGACTATTCGTGCCGCTGTTCTGCAACGCATCACGCTTGAACGCGCTTCACTTGATGAAGAAGAAAAACGGGTTGAGAGTCGTCTCGCAGAACTCAAGCAGCGACGCACCCAAGCCGCCAATGATCTTCGTCGTGAAGAAGACTTGGTTCAGGACACTGATGGCGTTATTGCTAAGTTGCAAGATGAAGCCGTTGGTTTGGAAACTGCGTTATCTCAAGATACAGATATCCGCAGCCAAGCTGCCATTGCTTTGCAGGAATCCGCCGCCTCATTGGCGCGGGCGCAAGAAGCGGCGGATGAAGCAAATAATCGTTTGTCGGAACTTTCAGCGCAGCGCAGCGCCATGGAGCGGGCGATTGCTGAACATCAGAATCGCATTGCGAAACTTGATCGTGAAGCTGCAGACATCGAGCAGCGCCGCCAAGCTTTGCAGGCGCGTGTGGGTTCCGCTTCCGATGGCGCAACACTGATTGCGGCTGTTGAAGCTGCGGTTGCTGTGGCCAGTACGGCAGAACAAGCAGCCGGACATTCTGAAGTGGGGCTTCGCGTTTCACGGCAAGTGGAAGGCGACAAGCGCCAAGCTTTTGATGATGGACGGCGTAAAGCTGAACGATTGCAGACAGAAGTTCGTACACTGACGAATTTGTTGAAAGCGGGTGGTGGTGATCTTTGGCCATCACTGGTGGATTCAATTTCAGTGCAACCCGGTTATGAAGGTGCACTGGCTGCGGCCTTGGGCGAGGATATTGAAGCTTCAGCTGATGAAGGTGCGCCGGTGTTCTGGCGTGGACTTCCACCGTTGGATGCTGTGGCGACACTTCCCGGTGATGCCGTTGCTCTTTCGCAATTTGTGCAGGCACCCCACGCGCTGTCTCGCGTTCTTTCTCACGTAGGCGTGGTTTCAAAAGCAGTAGGTGCCGCGTTGCAATCGCAACTTAAGCCCGGCCAACGTTTAGTTTCGACCGAAGGTGACGTGTGGCGTTGGGATGGATTTACAGCCGCGGCGGATGCGCCGAGTGCGGCGGCTAAACGATTAGCCGAACGCAATCGTCTGTCTTTGATCGAAGACGATATGAAGCTTGCGATAGCTGCTGCCGATGCTTTGAAAGCTGATTATGAAGCTTCGCGTGTAGCGGTGGAATCCGGCGTTCGGGCCGAGCGTGAAAAGCGTGAAGCGTGGCGGGCTTCGACATCAGCTTTAGATGTGTCGCGCCAAGCCTTGCAGGCGCATGAGCGCCGTATGGCAGAGACTGCCGCACAGACCAGTGCTTTGGAAGAAGCCGCCCGTAGCAGTGCAGCGCGGATTACTGAAGCCCGTGGATTTTCTGATGCGGCTCACACTGAATTTGCAGCGCTGCCCGCTGCCGATGGCATTGCCACTGAAGTGCAAAAGCTGCGTGACATTTTGAATGGCGAACGTGCCACTTATGCAGAGGCCCGCGCCAAACACGACGGTTTGGAGCGTGAAGCCCGCGTTCGGGCTGAACGATTAAAGGCGATTGCTGGCGAACAAGAGCAATGGAAAAATCGCGCGGCCAAAGCCAAGGAACAAACCGCCGCATTGGCGCAGCGCGTTGAGGAAACTGAAGCTTCAATCACTGAAATGAGCCAAATGCCACAAGCCTTGGCGGATCGGCGTTTGAAGTTGATGAACACGCTGAGCGAAGCCGAGACCTCGCGCAAGCTGGCGGCTGATGCCTTGGCAAGTGCAGAAAACAATGTTCGCAGCGCCGATCAAGCTTTGCGGGCCGCACAGGAACTGGCGTCCACTTCACGCGAGACACATGCACGACTAGGCGCTCATCTTGAATCCTCATCGAGCCGTTTAGAGCATTGCACAGCGCGGATTTCAGAAACGCTGCAATGCGAACCCGAAGAGATTTTGCAACGCGCTGAAGTCGACGCCGCCAAACTTCCCGCTGGCGATGAGATTGAGAAAAAACTGATTAGCCTTCGCGAAGACCGCGAGCGCTTGGGTGCCGTGAATTTACGCGCTGACGAAGAAGCTGAAGCGCTGAGCACTCAGCTTGATAAAATGAAGTTTGAGAAAGACGAGCTGGTGCAAGCCATCGCCAAATTGCGCGGCGCCATTGGCAGCCTGAACCGTGAAGGCCGCCAACGCTTGCTGGATGCGTTTGACACGGTGAACACCAAGTTCGGCGAGTTGTTCACCACTTTGTTTGGTGGTGGCAAAGCAGAATTGCAGCTGATTGAATCGGATGATCCGCTTGAGGCTGGGCTTGAAATTCTGGCTAACCCACCAGGCAAAAAACCGACCGTGTTGTCACTGCTTTCAGGCGGAGAACAAACGCTCACAGCCTTGTCGCTCATATTCGCGGTGTTCCTTACCAACCCATCACCCATCTGCGTGCTCGACGAAGTAGATGCCCCTCTCGATGATCATAACGTAGAGCGTTTCTGTAACCTGCTCGATGCTATGCTTCAACGCACCGAAACACGCTTCCTCATCATCACGCACCATCCTTTAACGATGGCGCGGATGCACAGGTTGTTCGGTGTGACTATGATGGAACGCGGTGTTTCACAATTGGTGTCGGTGAATTTGGAAGAAGCTGAGCAGCTGGTTGAGGCGGTTTAATGAATGTCATCTTTGACCTCGGTATGGTTCTCATCAAATGGGATCCGCGTCTGCTTTATCGCAAAATCTTTGATGACGAAGCCAAGGTCGAGTGGTTCCTTGCCAACGTGTGCAACCATGATTGGAATTTGGAACAAGACCGGGGTCGCAATTTTTCAGAGGCCGTGAAATTGCTCTCTGCTGAACACCCGACTTATACCGAAGAAATTGCGGCCTATGACACCCGTTGGCATGAAACTATTCCGGGTGCAATTGATGGCAGTGTTGATATTTTGGAAAGCTTGCACAAAAAGAATGTGCCGCTCTATGCCATCACCAATTGGAACCAAGATAAGTTTCGTGAAACCAGATTGCGTTTTCCATTTTTGAATTTGTTTCGCGATATTGTGGTATCAGGCGATGAGAGACTGATTAAACCTGATGCAGCGATTTACGAAACTTGTTTGAAGCGCAACAAGTTGATGGCATCCGAATGTTTGTTTATCGATGATTCCGAAAAAAATGTACGCGGTGCAGAAGCCGTGGGCATGAAGGCGCATCACTTTACGAAGCCGGAGAAATTGAAGGCCGAGTTGAAGGCGTTGGGGGTGCTGTAAGCGCTTCTCATTCTCCACGAACTGGGGAAGGTGGCGCGAAGCGATGGATGGGCTGGCGGCAATGAATTTCGAATCCAACCCCGAGCTCCCCGCCGGTCTCGCGCAAGGAACTGCGCGATCCACCCTCCCCGCGCTGCGAGGAGGGAGAAGCAAGTGAGAATCATTTCACTTTTCTGCGGACTTTTCGACGCAGCGCCGCTTGATCTAAAATTTCACATCAATTTCAACACTTTAAAACCCGCATCCACCGCTTGACACAGGAACGCCTCGTAACTATCAAGAACCCGCTTTGGGAAGGGGCCGTTTTGCCTTGCACGGGGGACGTTTGATATGGCTAAACCGCGCGATAAAAATGACAGTTCTGACACAAAGCTCGATGATATTTCTAGCCGTTTGAAAGATTTAGGCAGCCGCATCGAGGCTGAAAAATCGGAACAGCGTGCAGTAGAAAAACCGTCGACGAAATATCAAGGGGCCTCGGACTATTCCAAGGGCTACCGGCTGGCGAGTGAATTCGTTGCGGGTGTTCTGGTGGGCGGTCTGGTGGGATTTGGGCTGGATAAGTTATTTGGCACCCTTCCGTTATTTCTAATTGTGTTTCTGCTCTTGGGTTTTGGGGCTGGTATTCTGAATATGTCGCGGTCTGCGAACAGGAATCCGCCCACAGCCGAAGAGCTTCGTAATATACCTAAGCCTGATGACGACGAAGATGAGGATAAATAGTGGCTAACGATCCAATCCATCAATTCCGACTGCATGATCTTGCCGGCCCTGTAAATATTGCGGGCTATGAAATTAGCTTCACCAATTCGGCTTTGTTCATGGGCATTATTGTTGTTACCATAACTGGCATTCTTTTATTGGCCGCGCGCAAAGGCGCGCTGGTTCCGGGCCGCCTGCAATCCGTCGGCGAGATGTGGTATGGCTTAGTAGATAATATGGTGAAGAACGTTTTAGGCGAAGAAGGCAAGGCTTTCTTCCCGTTGGTGTTCTCGCTCTTCTCATTCGTTTTAGTTGCCAACATGATTGGCATGTTCCCGTATTTCTTCACTGTCACCAGCCATGTGATCGTAACCGTTTCGCTTGCACTTTTTGTTGTGTGCCTTGTCGTCGTCGTTGGCATCACCAAGCATGGCTTGGGCTGGTTTAAGCTGTTCGTGCCGCATGGCGTGCCATTGGCGATCTTGCCGGTGATCTCAATCATTGAAATTATTTCGTTCTTGTCGCGCCCTATTTCGCTTGGCCTTCGCTTGTTTGGAAACATGCTGGCGGGCCACATTGTATTGAAAGTGTTCGCAGGATTTGTTGTGAGTTTGGGTGCACTCGGCGGCATTGGCATTCTGGGCGCGATTGCGCCGATGTTCATGGCCGTTGCTCTCACAGCCCTCGAATTCCTCGTTGCCTTCCTGCAAGCCTTCGTGTTTGCAATTCTCACTTGCGTTTATCTCAATGACGCGCTTCACCCTTCACATTAACCTTTAACCCAAACTAAAAACACTAGGAGAACTACTATGGATCCAGCAGCAGCAAAACTCATCGGCGCAGGTATCGCATGCATTGGCATGGGCGGAGCCGGCATTGGTGTGGGCCACATTTTCGGCAACTACCTTGCAGGCGCATTGCGCAACCCAGCAGCCGCTGGTTCGCAATTCACCAACGCCCTCATCGGCGCCGCACTTGCTGAAGGCTTGGGCATTTTCTCGCTCGTTGTTGCCCTTCTGCTTCTCTTCGTTGCTTAAGACGAAGATTTAACGTTTAGTTTGGGCTGGCCTTCGGGCTGGCCTATTCTTGTCATATGAGGCTGTCAGATGGCGACCACCACAACTGAAACCACCGAAGCACCGGGCGGGGAAAGCAAATTTCCACCACTGGATGTCAAGTCATTTCCATCACAGCTGTTCTGGCTGGTGATTTTCTTTGCTGCTCTCTATTTGCTGATGGGCCGCTTGGTGTTGCCAAAGTTGGCTGCCATTTTGGGTGCACGCAAGGGCCAGATAGACAGTGATCTGGCGCGCGCTTCGGCGTTGAAAGACGAAACTGAAGCTGCTGTGAAGCATTACGAAAAAGCATTGTTTGATGCCCGTGCCAAAGCTACCGATATTGGCCGCGACACTCGCGCAAAAGTTTCGGCTGAGATTGATGCCGAACAAGCCACGCTTGATGGTGCGCTGTCTAAAAAAATTAAAGATGCTGAAGCCAAAGTTGCCAAGGCGAAAGCCAAGGCCATGGAATCAGTGGAAAGCATTGCTGGTGAGTCAGCTGCTGATATCGTTGCCAGCTTAACAGGCGGCAAAACATTAAAGACAGCTGTGGCTAAAGCCGTGGCTGCCGCTAAGCGCTAAGGAGAATGTTTATGGAATTCGATCAAACATTTTTCGCCCTCGTCGCTTTGGTCATGTTTCTCGGTGTTGTCTATTACGCTGGAGCTCATAAGAAGGCTGCCGCCGCTTTGGATGATCGCGCTAAGTTGATTTCGAAAGAGCTCAATGATGCTAAGCAACTTCGTTTGGACGCTGAAGCGCTTCTGGCTGATTATAAGCAGAAGCGTGTTGATGCGGAGAAGGAAGCGACAAGCATCGTCGCTCAAGCCAAATCCGCTGCCACCCAATATGGCGAAGAGGCCCGCAAGAAATTAACCGAAACCATCACCCGCCGCACCAAGCAAGCCGAACAAAAGATCGCGCAAGCTGAATCTGCCGCTGCCAAAGATGTGCGCAGTTCAGCCACTGAACTGGCAATCGCCGCAGCAACTAAATTAATCTCCGAACAAAAGGGTGGCGCGAAGCTGATTGCTGAGTCTATCGCCGCTGTGAAGTCTCGGTTGAATTGATCAACTGCAAATAAAACTTTAAAACCCGGCCTTGGTGCCGGGTTTTTTATTGTTTTGTATCACTCTGCCGCCTGCATATAATCCTCAATAGGCGGACAAGTGCAGATAAGGTTTCGATCGCCAAACACATTATCCACCCGCGCCACAGTTGGCCAATATTTGGCGTAGCTGCTTTCACCATTTGGGAAATAGGCTTGTTGTTTTGAATACGGATGATCCCATTCAATAAACAATTGCTTGTGCGTGTGGGGTGCATTTTTCAAAACATTGTTCAGCTTATCAGCGCGACCCTGTTCCACATCAGCGATCTCATGGGCGATAGATATCATCGCATCGCAGAAGCGATCAAGCTCGCGCTTACCCTCACTTTCTGTGGGTTCGATCATCAGCGTATCGACCACGGGGAAGGACATGGTGGGGGCGTGGAAGCCGTAATCCACGAGGCGCTTGGCCACATCTTCCACACTGATACCTGTGCGGTCCTTCAGCCAGCGCAGATCAATAATACATTCATGCGCCACCACGCCGCCAGGGCCGGAATAGAGCACGGGGAAATGGGGGGTCAAACGATTGGCCATATAGTTGGCATTGAGGATGGCGATCTTGGTGGCTTGGGTTAATCCCGGTCCACCCATCATGGCAATATACATCCATGAAATCGGCAGGATGGAAGCCGAACCCCAAGGTGCCGCCGAAACCGCACCTGATTTACGAATGCCATTGGCAATCACATCATGCCCCGGCAAATGCGGTGCCAAATGTTTGCGCACCCCAATCGGTCCCATGCCCGGCCCACCGCCACCATGAGGTATGCAAAAAGTTTTGTGCAAATTCATGTGGCACACATCAGCGCCCAATTCGGCAGGGCGCATCAGCCCAACTTGCGCGTTGAGATTGGCACCATCCAAATAAACCTGGCCACCATTTTCGTGAATGATGCGGCAGATATCGATGATTGAATCCTCAAACACACCATGCGTAGAAGGATATGTAATCATCAATGCTGCTAGATTTGCTGAGTTGGCTTTGGCCTTGGCTTCAAGGTCCGCCACGTCCACGTTGCCTTGTATATCACAAGCCACCACCACAATCTTCATGCCAGCCATGGCCGCAGATGCGGGGTTCGTGCCATGAGCAGACGTTGGGATAAGGCACACGTCACGATGCATATCATTTTTGGAATCGTGATAGCCACGGATGGCAAGAAGCCCTGCATATTCGCCTTGGCTGCCAGCATTGGGTTGCAGCGACACATTATCAAAGCCCGTGATTTCACACAGCATAGCTTCCAAGCTTGCAAACAATTCTGCATAGCCTTTGGCCTGATCTAAAGGCGCAAACGGGTGCATGTTGCCAAAGTTGCCCCATGTAACAGGGATCATCTCGCTGGCTGCATTCAGCTTCATGGTGCAGGAGCCGAGGGCGATCATGGCTTGATCTAATGCGAGGTCTTTGCCTTGGAG
>JANPGD010000035.1:0-23481 GCA_031423845.1 Hyphomicrobiales bacterium
CACGCAAAGAAGCGCGGGCGAAGGCGAGAGTTCTGGCCTTCGCCTGTTTGTTCTTACAAATGGGAGAAGGTGCCCAACGGGCGGATGAGGGCTCTTCCTTTTCCACATTCCCCTCAAAATTCTGAGTTACGCCCATCAATTGCGTCATTCACTTTCCCTCAATTCACAATTGCAAATGTGGCCAAAACTTGTCATAGCTTGCCTACAATTCCAGCACCGGCGCAGTGAAGCGTGATTCCATCGCGGCCAACGGTCAGGGTTCTGGAGCAACAACAACTTTTGACCAAAGGTTTCATCATGTCCAACACACTCTGGCTGATTGTGCTCGCAGGCGTTCTCTCGCTTGTCTATGCCATCATCACCAATCAACGTCTTATGGCTGCTGATCAAGGATCAGCAAAAATGCAAGAAATTTCAGCCGCTGTGCGCGAAGGCGCATCGGCTTATTTGAAACGCCAATATCAAACCATCGCCGCTGTTGGCGTGGTGATTTTTGTAATCGCTTGGTATTTGCTCGGCGGCTATTCTGCTGCGGGCTTTTTAATCGGCGCGGTGCTGTCAGGTGCCGCTGGCTTCATCGGCATGAATGTTTCCGTGCGGGCCAACGTGCGTGTGGCACAGGCCGCAACAAAATCTCTCGCTGGCGGATTAGACCTCGCGTTTAAAGCCGGAGCGATTACGGGCTTGCTGGTCGCAGGCCTTGGCCTTCTCGGTGTCACTTTGTATTTCGGTTTCCTCACCAACACCATGCACCTTGAAGCAACATCACGCACCGTGATTGATGCACTCGTTGCACTTTCATTCGGTGCATCATTGATTTCCATTTTCGCCCGTCTCGGCGGCGGCATCTTTACCAAGGGTGCAGACGTGGGCGGCGATATGGTGGGCAAGGTTGAAGCGGGCATCCCAGAAGATGATCCACGCAACCCCGCAACCATTGCTGATAACGTAGGCGACAATGTGGGTGATTGCGCCGGCATGGCCGCGGACTTGTTTGAAACTTATGTGGTGACAACAGTTGCCACTATGGTTCTCGCAGCCATCGTGTTGCCAGATGCCATGAAGCTTGCAGGCATGGTTTTGCCACTCGCCATCGGTGGTGCTTGCGTGATCACCTCGATCATCGGCACCTTCTTTGTAAAGCTCGGCGCATCCAACAACATCATGGGTGCTTTGTATAAGGGCATCATTGCAACGGGCGTGCTTTCGCTCGTCGTGCTCTATCCCGTCATCAACTATATGTTTGGCGGCATGGATGTGGCCCTTGGCAATGCTGACAAAGCTTTCACACCGATGAGCTTGTTCTATTGTGGCGTTGCAGGTCTTGCAATCACGGGTGCAATCATCTGGATCACTGAATATTACACAGCCACAGGCAAGCGTCCGGTGAACTCAATCGCCGAAGCCTCAATCACTGGCCACGGCACCAACGTGATCCAAGGCCTTGCAGTTTCGATGGAAGCAACCGCAATTCCGGCCTTGATCATCATCACAGGTATCTTGGTCACGTTCAACCTCGCGGGCCTGTTCGGCATCGCCGTTGCGGTGACAACAATGTTGGCGCTGGCTGGCATGGTGGTAGCCCTCGACGCATTCGGCCCAGTAACCGATAACGCTGGCGGCATTGCTGAAATGGCGGGCCTTCCAAAAGAAGTGCGCCACAACACTGATGCACTGGATGCGGTGGGCAACACCACTAAGGCCGTCACCAAAGGCTATGCCATAGCGTCTGCTGGCCTCGGAGCCCTCGTGCTGTTTGCCGCTTATACGCAAGACTTGAAAACCTTCTTCCCAACTGTGCCCGTCAGCTTCGACTTGTCCTCGCCATATGTCGTGGTGGGCCTGTTGTTCGGCGGCTTGTTGCCTTATCTGTTTGGCGGCATGTCCATGACGGCAGTGGGCCGCGCGGCCCAAGCCGTGGTGGTTGAAGTGCGTCGTCAGTTCCGTGAACACCCCGGCATTATGAGGGGCACTGAAAAGCCTGATTATGCAAGGGCCGTGGATTTGCTCACGAAGGCTGCGATCAAGGAAATGATCGTGCCATCAATGTTGCCGGTGTTCTCGCCGATTGTGGTTTACTTTGTCATCAATGCTATCGCAGGTCAGGCCAACGCCTTTGCTGCTGTTGGTGCGATGCTCATGGGCGTGATCGTGACGGGCCTGTTCGTGGCCATCTCCATGACCGCTGGCGGCGGTGCTTGGGATAATGCGAAAAAATCATTCGAAGATGGTTTCGTAGACTCCACTGGCAAGAAGCATTTGAAGGGCAGCGAAGCCCACAAGGCTTCGGTAACCGGAGACACCGTAGGCGACCCCTACAAAGACACTGCCGGCCCCGCCGTAAACCCCATGATCAAGATCACAAATATTGTGGCGCTGTTGATGCTGGCGGTTTTGGCAGGGCATTAACTCCAACCCTCATCCTTCTCCGCGAAGCGGGGAAGGTGGCGCACTCGCGCCGGATGGGGTGCTAACACCAAGTTCAAGCCGGAGCAGCAATGTTCCGGCTTTTTTATTTGTAATCGCAGCCTCAAACCCGCATGTTCTAATCGCAATTAGGAATCGAGAATTGACGCCGCAAGATTTTATCACGAAATGGAAAGCCGTGGAGCTGAAAGAGCGTTCGGCCTCGCAATCGCATTTCAATGATCTCTGTCAATTGTTGGGCGTGGTCGACCCCATCGCCGCCGACCCCAAAGGCCAATTCTTCACCTTTGAAAAAGGTGCATCCAAATCATCAGGCGGTGAGGGCTGGGCCGATGTGTGGAAGGAAAATTGTTTCGGCTGGGAGTATAAAGGCAAGCGCAAAGACTTAGACGCCGCCTTGGCGCAGCTGCAACAATATGCGCTGGCCTTGGATAATCCGCCGCTGCTCATCGTGTCGGATATAGACCAAATCCGCATCCACACCAATTGGACCAACACAGTCCACAAAACTTACACCATCAAACTTGATGACTTAACCGATGCCACCCACCGCGACACGCTGCGCCATGCCTTCACTGATCCTGAGCGCCTGAAGCCCGAAAAAACTCGCCAGCTCCTCACTGAAGAAGCCGCCGAACAATTTGCAAAAATCGCCCAGCGCCTGCGGGACCGGAAACATGATGCGGAGGAGGTGGCGCATTTTGTGAACCGCCTCGTGTTCTGCATGTTTGCCGAAGATGTAAATCTGCTGCCCAATAAAATGTTTGAACGGATGCTCAGGCATTGCGAACAAAAGCCTGCTGACTTTGAACACCACGCTAAAATGTTGTTCGGTGCCATGAAGCAAGGCGGCATGGTGGGCTTTGAAAAAGTCGATTGGTTCAATGGTGGCCTGTTTGATAGCGACCATGCCTTTCCATTGTTAAAGCCCGATATTGAAGACCTGCTGAAAGCCGCCAAGCTCGATTGGTCGGATGTTGATCCTTCGATTTTGGGAACGCTGTTTGAACGCGGGCTGGACCCGGATAAGCGCAGCCAGCTTGGCGCGCATTATACCGATCGTGAAAAAATCATGATGATTGTGAACCCTGTCATCGTAGAGCCGCTGCTTGCGGAATGGGCAGAAGTGAAGGCCAAGATCATAATTCAAATGAACAAGGTTGCAGAAGCAAAGGCTCGCGTACCATCTAAACAGTCAGAGGCTCGAAAAGTTCATGGTGCCGCTAGACGAGTTGAAGAAGCCTCGTTCCGAGCAGCTATACTTCTTCATTCTCAGTTTATTGAACGGCTCCGCAATTTTCGTGTGCTTGATCCCGCTTGTGGTTCGGGTAATTTCCTTTACCTCTCACTTTTTGCTTTGAAGGATATCGAACGGCGCGCCAATCTTGATGTTGAGGTAATCGGTCTTGGCCATTTCGGTCCGACTGTTTCGCCGGATTGTTTGTTGGGCATTGAACTTAATGCTTATGCTGCTGAGTTGGCGCGAGTTTCGGTATGGATCGGTGATATTCAATGGATGAGAAAAAATGGTTTCGCCGCTGTGCAAAACCCAATTCTCCGTACTTTGAATACCATTGAAAACCGCGACGCCGTATTGAATATTGATGGTACACGCGCGGAATGGCCAAAAGCCGACGTGATTGTAGGAAACCCACCTTTTTTGGGTGATCGAAAGATGATCGCAGAATTAGGCGAAAAATATGTCACGACTTTGCGCAAAGCTTTCGTTCAACATATCGGCGGCGGGAGTGACTTAGTTTGTTATTGGTTTGCATTGGCTTGGAATCAAGTTGTCAATAATCAGACTCAGCGCATTGGACTAGTTGCAACAAACTCAATCCGTGGAGGAATAAACCGCGAAATACTTTCAGAGATAGCGGCAAAGGGGCAAATTTTTTATGCAAAAAGCGATGAAGACTGGACCGTCGAAGGTGCGGCAGTCCGAGTTTCAATAGTTTGCTTCGGACAGAAAGCTAACGGTAGTTCAATTTTAGACAATGTCGAAGTAGATAAAATTCATGCCGACTTAACTGCAAACACAATTGGTTTTGATTTAACGTTGGCATCAAAGTTGCCGACCAATGCAAACTGCAGTTTTATTGGAACAATGAAAAACGGTGATTTCAATATTTCGTATGAAAAAGCTGTTGAATGGCTCGCGTTGCCTTTTAATCCAAATGGTAAGGGCAATTCAGAAATCTTATTTCCATGGACGAATGGTATGGATATTACGAGGCGATCCTCAAATCAGTGGATTATTGATTTTGGTGAAGGCTGTAGTGTCGGCGAAGCGGCATTTTTTGAAAAACCGTTTCAACAAGTGCTGGAAAAAGTTAAACCGCTGCGTGACGTTCTTCGCCGAAAAAAATATCGTGAAATTTGGTGGGAGTTTCAAGAACCCCAAAACAAGATGAAACGACTAATACGCAAGCATGTTCGTTACATCGTTTCTCCTAGAGTTTCGAAGTATAGACTGTTTGTTTGGAGGTCGTCGGTAGTTGTCCCCGACTCCGCAGTGGTCGCAATCGCCCGCGATGATGACACCACTTTTGGCATTCTTCATTCCAGCTTCCATGAGCTGTGGTCCTTACGCATGGGAACTTTTCTCGGTGTGGGCAATGATCCGCGCTACACGCCGTCCACCACCTTCGAAACCTTCCCGTTCCCCGAAGGTCTTTCCCCCAACATTCCCGCTGCCGATTATGCCGCAGACCCGCGCGCCATCAAAATCGCCGCCGCTGCTGCGCGGTTGAATGAGCTGCGTGAAAATTGGTTAAACCCGGCTGATCTGGTGAAACGCGTGCCCGAAGTGGTGGCGGGTTATCCTGATCGCATTTTGCCTGTGAGTGAAGCCGCCGAAGCCGAGCTGAAAAAACGCACCCTCACCAAACTCTACAACGCAAGGCCCGCTTGGCTCACCAACGCCCACAAAGCGCTGGATGAAGCAGTGGCCGAAGCCTATGGCTGGGGAGATGATTGGCGGGCGGGCAAACTAACCGAAGACGAAATGCTCGCCCGCCTGTTTAAACTCAATCAACAGCGCAGCAAAATCACTTCCCGCTCATCTTCTTAAACTCAGCCGGATATCGTTCGCCGGTCACCGCATGAGCCTCCATCGTCACGCGAATTTCAGTGAGGTCCTCAGCTGTGAGCACCACTTGCGTGCCGCCCAGATTTTCGCTCAGGCGGTTCATGCTGCGGGTGCCGGGGATAGGCGCAATCCATGGTTTTTGCGCGAGAAGCCAAGCCAGTGCCAATTGCGCCGGAAGCACATTTTTCTTCGCGGCCATGGCCACCACAAAATCAGCAATGGCCTGATTGGCGGCGCGGGCCGCCTCAGCAAAGCGCGGGGAGCGGCTGCGGAAGTCGCCATCTTCAAACTTGGTTTCGGCCTTCACGGTGCCCGTGAGGAAACCTTTTCCCAATGGCGCAAACGGCACAAGACCAATGCCCAGTTTTTCAAGCAAGGGGATGATTTCGGTCTCAAGCTCGCGGAACCAGAGTGAATATTCGCTTTGCAACGCGCTCACGGGCAGCACCGCATGGGCGCGGGCAATGGTGCTTGCACTGGCTTCCGAAAGGCCGAAATGCTTCACCTTGCCTTCAGCAATCAGGTCACGCACTGTGCCCGCCACATCTTCAATGGGTGTGTTGGGGTCCACGCGGTGCTGATAGAGCAGGTCAATCGCGTCAACTCGAAGATTGCGAAGTGAACTCTCCACCACATTGCGAATATGCTGGGGTTTGCTGTTCAGGCCCATCCATGCGCCACCTTGTGCCGGATCAGGTTCAAAACCAAACTTGGTAGCAATGGTCAATTTGCCTTTGAAGGGCTCCAGCGCCTCGCCCACCAGAATTTCATTATGATGCGCGCCATAAACTTCGGCAGTATCAAAAAATGTGTAACCCAGCTCAACAGCCTTGCGGATCACCTTGATCATCTCGCCGCGATCCGATGGTGGGCCGAACCCGGATGACATCCCCATGCAGCCAAGCCCAAGAGCTGAAACTTCGAGTCCGCCATTTCCAAGTTTACGTTTTTGCATGATCAATGCTCCTCAGGTTCAATAATAATAGGAACTGGCGATTGTGAAAAATGATTCCACAGCGCATTGCCAATACCAGCAGCAGCGACAAGCGTTATGCCGATTATGCTCAGGCCATCGGGAATGTGATCAAACACCAACCAACCCAACAGCGCTGCCCATGCGAGATGCATATAGTTGACTGGGGTGAGAAGCGAAGCGGGCGCGTCGCGATAAGCTGCGGTGAACAGAAAGTGCCCGATCATAGACATCACACCCAGCGCCAGCATCAGCAGCGCATCCAAACCCTGCGGCATTGCAGATGGCATGTTCCATGGCAGCATAGCACCGAAAACAATCGAACCCACCAAGGCTGTATGAAACAGCAGGGCCATCGTCGTTTCGGTTTTGGCCAAAAGCCGCGAAAACAAATGATAGATGATAGTGCCACCAATTGTCAGCAATCCAAACATCACACCAGTGGGCGAAAGCCCGCTGCCGGGCCGCACAATAAGCAGCAACCCGATAAACCCGATCGCCGTTGCCACCCAAGCAGAGATCCTCACATGTTCTTTTAAAAACGGGCCGGACAACAACATCACACCAAACGGCGCCAGATAAATAATCGCCGTGGTTTCTGCCACCGGCATGGCTTTTAACGCAAACCCCGCACACAGCGATGATGAGGCCAGAGCCACACCGCGCAACAGCACCAGTCCCCGGCGCTGCATATGAACCATGGCCCAACCATGTTTGGGTGCGAAAATTACAATAAGCAAAATAAGATTGACGATGTAGCGTGCTGCCAAAAACATCGGCACTGGAAAATTCTGCGCCAAATGTTTGCATGTCGCATCCATACACGCAAACACAAACACAGCAGCCAAGACTAGGAAAACTCCCCGCATTGGATTTTGTTTGTGGAGTTCTGAAACAAACATCTTCAACTTTCAAATAGGCTTTTGAACCTAAAGACTAGAGCTTCCGCTTGATCATGCTTTCGGTGTTGCCGCCTACATTTGGTAGGCCAAGGAAAAGCTGCTTTAGAATTGAAAGCTCAGAACCTATAATAACGGTTTTGCGGGTGTTGATATTGATAATCCGTCCGTCTTCTAAACCATATTGCGCCGTACTCACAACTTGGTCACCTTGATCAAACCGAATGGCAATAATTTCACGGTTGGTCTCAACTGGTTTCAAGAATGATCGCGCTTGAGTGGTGCTGCTGATGTAATAATAGCTATCGCCTTGAAAATTAATCGACGCCGTTGTCGACGGTGAACCGAGAATACCCTCAACTTCACTCTTTGCCATACCCTCGGAAACTTGGGCGAAGGAGCCTTCTTTGGGAATATAGCCGCGATGATTAATCTCAGGTGAGCAGGCCCCCATAAGGGTTGCAACCGCGCCCACAACCAGCCACATAGACATTTTATCACCAAATTTGTGGTTCATCATGTTCAACGTCAGTTCCCTCAAGCCAAATCAGCCATGCTTTTGCCTCCTAATGATAGTCAGGGCAAGCGCATGATTTTTGCTAAGCTCTTTTCCAATAAGCCAACACCAGCGGATAACCTCTATGCAGCGATTGTGGCAGCCGCACGGCAGCCGTTTTTTTATGCCGAACTAGAAGTGCCAGATACGATTGATGGCCGCTTTGATATGATCGTGCTGCATGAGTTTCTGGTGCTGGATCGGTTGAAAAAAGAAGCTCCAGAATTATGCCAAAAAATTACTGATCTATTTTTTGATGACATGGATCGATCATTGCGTGAGATGGGCGTTGGTGATTTGTCAGTGGGAAAAAAAGTGCGAAAAATGGCTGAAGCGTTTCACGGCAGGCTCAATGCCTATGCTTCAGGACTGGAGCAGGGCGATCAAACTTTAATTGAAGCTTTGCAACGCAATGTTTACGGTGGCAAAGCTGGGGCATTGGCAAAAAGATTGGCGCGTTGGGTGAAGGATGCACAGGCCAGTCTCGCGTCACAGAAAACGGCAGATATTGCGGCTGCGAAAGTGATATTTCCATGAAATCAAAACTTGAATTTTCTCGCCCGCTCATTGTTGATCGTGTACCCCGTAAAGGCAGCCATGAGGTCTTTGCGGCAGACCTTTCAGAATGTTTGGCCCTCGCCAAACGATTTGATTTGCTCTCGCTCTCCAGTGTGAAAGCCCACCTCGTTGCCCTGCCGTGGCGCGGTGGTGGTTTGCAAGTCAAAGGCAAGATTGAAGTAGAACTAGAACAAGTTTCGGTAATTAGCCTAGAAAATTTCCGCAGTACCCAGAAGTTTGAAATTGAACGCTATTTTCTACCACCAAAGATATTGGTCGATGCCGTCGAAGACGACGCAGATGCTATTGAAAATGGTGAAATTGATTTGGGCGAGATTGTTGCGGAAACGATTGGCTTGGAGCTCGATCCCTATCCCCGCAAGCCCGGTGAAGCCTATGACGAGCCAGATCTTGATTCGATTTTGCAGGATGATAAAAAGCCCTCACCATTCGCGAAATTGCTCAAAGTTACGCGGACGTCGGAATAACGCGTTAATTTGTGCTGAAATTTTAGGCCTTGTCTCCACGCCACAAGGCTTTATCTTGTCAACGAAGAGACAATGGGAATTATTAAGTTTTGAAGACGGAAAAAATCACCATCGCATTGGATGCTATGGGCGGCGATCTGGGGCCTGAAGTGGTGATTCCGGGTGCGGCTCTTGCGGCGCTGCGCCATCCCAATGTGAGTTTTATTTTATTTGGCGATCAAACTAAAATAGAAGAACTTCTCCAACAAAACCCTAAACTGAAAGCTGTTTCGGAAATCCGTCATGCCGACGTGCATGTCGCCATGGATGATAAACCAAGCCAAGCGTTGCGCCGCGGCCGAGGCAAAAGTGGCATGTGGCACGCCATAGATTCGGTTCACAAAGGTGAAGCACATTCAGTAGTATCTGCTGGCAACACAGGCGCACTCATGGCTATGTCTCGATTCATTTTACGCACCCTTCCGGGAATTGAACGTCCGGCCATTGCTGCCATCTGGCCCACTATGACTGGAGAATGTGTCGTGCTCGATGTGGGTGCTACGGTGGGTGCGGATGCTCGCCAACTCATTGAATTTGCGGTGATGGGCGAGGCCATGGCCAGTTGCTTGTTTAAAATTGATCAACCGACTGTTGGCCTTCTCAACATTGGTGTTGAAGAAGTGAAAGGCAATGAAAGTGTGAAAGAAGCTGGCCGCCTTCTGCGTGAGCTCAAATTGCCCCTCCATTATGCGGGCTATGTTGAAGGCGATGATATTGGCAAAGGCAAAGTTGACGTTGTCGTCACCGAAGGTTTCACGGGCAATGTGGCTTTGAAAACGGCTGAAGGCACAGCCAAACAAGTCACCACACTTTTGCGCTCTGCTTTGTCTGCAACTCTGTTGACAAAGTTGGGTGCGTTCTTCGCTCGGAGTGCGTTCAAAACTTTAAGAGATCGAATGGACCCTCGTAAACATAATGGCGGCGTGTTTCTGGGCCTCAACGGTGTTGTTGTGAAAAGCCATGGCCACACGGATCCAATGGGTTTTGCAACAGCAATTAATGTGGCCATCGACATGGTGCGCAATGGCTTGATGGCAAAAATTGCCAGCGATGTGGCGGCCGTCCATGAAATTATGGCTCCAGCCGCAGCCCCCATAACCCAGCAAGCAGCAGAATGAGTTCTACAATGTTGCGAAGTGTAATCATGGGCGTTGGATCAAGCCTGCCAGCCCGCATTATGACAAATGCGGATATCAGTAAAATAGTCGATACCAGCGATGAATGGATCGTCGAACGCACAGGTATCAGGGCCCGCCACATTGCTGGGGAAGGCGAAACCACACGCTCATTGGCTGTGGATGCTGCAAAAAAGGCTTTAGTTTCTGCAGGTATCGATGCCAGCGAGATTGACCTCATTATAGTGGCGACATCGACGCCTGACAAAACTTTCCCAGCCACAGCGACAATGGTGCAATCTGACCTTGGCATTATCCAAGGGGCAGCATTTGACGTGCAAGCGGTGTGCTCGGGATTTGTGTATGCGCTGACTACAGCAGACGCCTTAATTCGTGCCGGACAAGCCAAAGCGGCATTGGTGATTGGGTCTGAAACTTTTTCTCGCATTCTCGATTGGAATGACCGCGCAACATGCGTGTTGTTCGGCGACGGCGCCGGGGCCTTTGTGTTGAAGGCAGCCACCGGAAAAGGCGATAATAATGATCGCGGAATTCTAGCCTCGAAGCTACGCTCAGATGGTCGCTACAACGATAAGCTTTATGTGGATGGTGGTCCGTCAACAACAAAAACTGTGGGCTTCCTGCGTATGGAAGGTCGGGAAGTATTTAAACACGCAGTCACCAACATTTCCTCAGTCATGCACGATGTTATTACGCAAGCCGGTATCAAAGCCACAGATGTCGATTGGTTTGTTCCACACCAAGCCAACCGCCGCATTTTGGAAGGCACGGCAAAGAAACTGGGCATTGATGAAAACCGAATTGTCATGACGCTAGACCACCATGGCAACACTTCTGCGGCCTCAATTCCATTGGCATTCGATGAGGCCGTGAGCGACGGTCGCATTAAAAAAGGCCAACTCGTATTGCTCGAAGCCATGGGTGGTGGCTTCACTTGGGGTGCAATCCTCGCCCGCTATTAAGAACGTGTCCTAAGCCTTTGCTTTCACTTGACCATATTATATCTAAAGCCTAGTCTGTGTGAAATTCAAAATAAGAGGGTCCCATGAGCGCCAAGACTCTAACGCGTGCCGATCTCACCGAAGTTGTCCACCGTGACATTGGTTTGTCGCGCACCGAATCAGCCGACATGGTCAATTCTGTGCTTGATCTGATTGCTGGATCACTCACACAAGGCAGCTCGGTAAAGCTATCGTCTTTTGGAACGTTTATGGTGCGCAGTAAACGCGCCCGTATGGGTCGCAACCCAAAAACTGGCGAGGAAGTGCCAATCACACCACGCCGCGTTCTTGTGTTCAGGCCCAGTCAAGTTATGAAGAATATTATCAATGGTGAAGAACCGGGCGATATTGATTGAAACTGATGTCCGGGGCAATGAGATCTGATATGGAAAAATCACCAGATGCATTTCGCACCATAAGTGAAGCGGCAGAGGAACTTACCGTTCCCCAGCATGTGTTGCGCTTTTGGGAAACGAAGTTCACGCAAATAAAGCCCATGAAGCGGGCTGGCGGGCGTCGTTACTATCGACCAGCTGATATTGAATTGCTCAAAGGCATTCACACACTTCTCTATTCGCAAGGTTATACCATTCGTGGTGTACAGCGCATTCTGAAAGAAGAGGGCGGCACTTACGTTGTGGGCATTGGCCGTGGTGAAGTTATGCCGCGAAAAGGCGATGCAGCACGCGAAGGCGCACCGCCTCCGGGAACTGCAAAAGCAGCCCCACGCCGGGCCGGATCAGCGGTCATTGGGGACGCCCCAAAAGTGATTCACAAGTTATCAGCTGGCCAATCGGATGCTTTGAGGGCTGCTCTGAAAGACTTGACCGACGCACGGAAATTGCTCGATCCAACTGTGCGATAAGCATGCCATTCAGGCGATAAGGTTTTGATGGCATGAAACTTTCGCGCATGATTGGCATGATGGTGGGTTTAGTGGGGATGCGATTTGCGGGCGCAGGCCTCAATCTCCTCAACCAGATTGTACTCACGCATATTTTTATTCCAGCAGATGTCGGCCTGATTATGTTGTGCATGAGCACTGCCGCCTTTATCAGCCTTTTTGCCACTGTTGGTTATCCGTGGCTGGCTCTCACGCAATTGCCGCGTCTCAAATCTCTTCGACTTGAATCGGCGTGGGAAAAATTTCACGGCGCATTTTTAAGCGACAGTGCCACGGCAACAATCGCGATCTATTTTCTGGTTCTATTGGCCACCCTATTTTTACCATTGAGCGCTGGCGCAAAACTCGCATTGCTATTCGGTTGCTTATCGGCCCCAGCTTCAATGCTGCTGCGCTATGATAGCGCCATTGCTAACTCACTACGCAGTTTTACATTGTCCTATGCGCCCGATTTTATTTTTAGACCTGCATTGCTGTTGGCCTATATTGTTTTCACTTATGTGATGGGTTGGAATATTTCGGTTCAACACGCCATGCTGGCCTTCGTTGCTGTGTTGTATCTTGTGGGTATAGGGCAAGCGATAAAATTGGGTGCAAATGGTGTTTTGCCAATGCATTGGAAGTCAGCACGATCATCATTTACCAGAAGCCTGAGGGCCCGGGCTTTGCCTTTGGCATTGGTGGCTGCGGTCGCAACTTCATTCTCAGATATTGTAACTATGGTTGGTGGCCTGCTTTTGCCTCCGCCCGATGTGGCCTTACTCGCAGTGGCCATAAGGTTAGCTGCCATTGCGGGCTTCATTATTCAGGTGGCTCAGCAATTTGTTCTACCTGATCTATCTGAAGCCTTAACCTTACAAAAAAGCCAGACTGCGCATCACCTTTTAACGCGCCTCAATATTCTGACTGTAGCCATTATTATTGCAGCTTTAATAGGCTCAATTTTTTTGGGCCCTTTTGCACTGAGCCTGTTTGGCCAACATTATGTTGCTGCCCAAAATCTGTTGGTGGCTTTCATGGTTGGACAATCCATTCGAGCCTTTAGCGGCATGAACCAACAATTACTGTCGATTGCTGGCCATCAACTCAAAACTGTCAGCGCCTGCATCGTCGCACTCGTTTTCCTTGTGGCGGGTTCCATTTTGGGTGTGAGGCATTATGGATTGCTAGGAATTGGTTATGCGGTTATTGGCGCTGAGTTGGCATGGAGTTTAATGCTAGCCTCACAAGCTCAAAGACTGACAGGCAGGCGAGGCGACTTGTTTTGGTTGCTCACGAACCGCATTTAAAACCATATTTCTTTAGGGGTGGACATTTGATGCCGGAATGCTACATCGCTTGTTAAGTCGGAGCGTAGCGCAGCCCGGTAGCGCACTAGTCTGGGGGACTAGGGGTCGCAGGTTCGAATCCTGTCGCTCCGACCAATTCAACTTCAATGCAAATTATGAGTTTGGCATTGCCTTCTTAAGGGCAGTGACCAAATGTGATGGTGCCAAAAAAATCAAAATCGTCCTGATGATGCCCATCAATGAGGAAAACGATGTAAATTTTATATGAGCCCATTGAATGGAAAGTCGGCTAAAAATTTGCCGGCGACGACGTTTCAGAGAAATTGATCCCGGTGTAACCTCCTTAATCAAAAGCATATCACTGAGATTGCTGATATTGAAGCCCGCTGAGCTCGCGCGCCACATTAAATCAAAGTCCTCAGCGGCAGGATAGGCCTCGGAGTAGAGACCTATTTTTTCAAACACGGCGCGACGAATGAAAACAACGGGATGACAGACCGGCGAATTAAAAAATAATCTCTTGCGACAATCCTCTGGTGTCAAAGGAAACACCACCACTCTTGTGTCTAAGAGTTCATGCTTTTCGCCGCGATCACGAAACTCACAGGCCGAACCGAGAATGGCAATTTCCGAGTGAACATCAAGATAGGACAGTTGTTTTGCAAACCGATCTGCTGTGCACACATCACCACAATCAATCCGCGCGATGTAAGAGAATGATCCTACCAATATTTCCTTTAAACCAGCATTCATGGCACCCGTGATGCCAACATTCTTGGTAAGCTGAATGATTTTGACATCCATGCCTTTTGTCAATGCTTCATAGTCGGTTTGAACTTTACTGCCGTCATCAACTAAAAAAAGTCTGAAAGGCACAGTCTGGGCACGCAAACTATCAAGTGTCATTTTTAGATCGTCGTCAGGATTATAGACGGGCATCAAGACTGCAATTTTTGGAATTTTATCGAGTGTCATGGATTGATGCTTTGTTTGGGTGGATAAAATATCGAGAGAAGTGATGGATCGAGTCCGGCTTTGTTTCGGAGTATGAAAATAGCCCAAACATTCCACAAAACAACCCCGCCAGTTGAGGCGAGGGCCGCACCCAAAGTACCGTAGCGTGGAATGAGGATCACTTGAGCAACCACAACCAGAACATAGCAAACTGTCATTACGCGTAGAAAAGGTCGCTCAAAAGATGTCATTTGCATTAGATACGCGTTTGGTCCGGAAATCGCATCAATCATGCAGCCCACGGCTATAATAATAAGGATGGGATAGGCGCTTACAAAATTTGGATCGAAGAGTCCAAGAAGTTGGCGTCCGAATATAATCAAAAATACAAAGCCGACAGCACTTACAACGGCAATTGCGACAGCCAAACTGCGACACAGACGCTGTAATTCAGCACTTTTGCCGGAGTGAAATAGAGCGGCCATCGTCGGAGCCGAAACCAGCCCCGCTGCAATCAGCACCAAGCTTAAGAGCATGGCGGTTTTCTGCGCCGCAAAATAGGAAGCAGCGTCGGCATTGCCGAGGAGTGATCCGACAATCACCACATCAAATTGTTGGATCATCGCGAAAATTACACTTGAGGCCCAAAGCGGCAAAAGACTCTTTCGAAGTTCGACCCAGTCATTGCGTCGGCTTTCGCCCGGCAACATTTGTTTCACATTATTGCGAACGACGTTTACCTGCCAAATTGTCAAACCCAACAACACAATTGCACAAATCATCAAAGCAGCAGGGCCTGTAAGCCCAAAGCCAAACCAGATCAAAACACCTGCTATTGCCACCGATAAAATTCGCCACAAAACATCGCGCGGTAACATTGAGACAAAAGTGCTGCCTTGAGCACGCAATAGATTTGTAGAGTAGTCACCAATACCAATCAAAAGTCCCAGACAGCCAATAGCAGCAAATTCTGTAAAGTAGTTTTTGACTTGAACAGAATTGGCGAAAAGACCAATGACGACCGCCATGAAAAGCAACATTAAACCACCAAAGAAACTCGCTTGATAACCAAGCCGCACCACACCGCGGGCACCCGCGTTATCTTGAGCGACGGTATATTTTGGCCAGTAACGCATAATTCCGGTCGAGAACCCAAGACTGCCAATGGCAGCGACAATTATCGCAAGGTTCATGCCAAAGGCGAAGCGGCCATACTCTTCGGTTGACAGGAACCGCGCGAATGCCACTACCATGCCATAGGCCAGCACCGCACCAGACAGCTTTATTGTGAGCGAGATGAGGCCAGAACCAACGATGTGCCGCGGTAGAGTGTTTGAAAATCGACCAATAAGTCTAGCAACCAAATTAGTATTTAGCATTCAAAAAGCCAATCAAAAGTCATGCAAACTGGTAATGATTTAAAGTTAACGAGGCGTTATTATTGACTGTTTTCAATAGGCTTGATCTGTATTAAGCAACGAAATTGGCGTGCGCACTAGAATGTACAAATCAAGGGTTAGTGACCAGTTTTCGATATAGTATAAATCATGTTCCACCCGCCGTTCAATTTTTTCAGCCGTGTCGGTCTCGCCTCGCCAGCCATTGATCTGTGCCCAACCTGTAATGCCCGGTTTCACTTTGTGTCGCGCGAAATAGCCATCAACAACATGCTCATAAAGATCTTCGCCAGCCTTAGCTTTTGTAGCGTGGGGGCGGGGCCCCACCAAGGATAGGTCGCCATTGATCACGTTGAAGAGTTGCGGCAACTCATCAAGACTCGTGCGCCGAATGATGCGTCCAACCTTTGTTACGCGGGGATCACTCTTGGTCACCAAACTCTCGGCATCAGCATCAGCAAGGTCAGTATACATTGATCTGAATTTATAGATTTCAATCAGCTCGTTGTTAAAACCATAGCGCTTTTGTTTAAAAATAACTGGGCCCTTACTTTCAAGTTTTACGGCGAGTGCCACTAAAGCCATGATGGGCGAGAGTACAACTATAGCGGCGGCGGCAATAGTTTTATCCATCAAGGATTTCAGAATTGGACCCCAATTGCCGAGTGGACGATCAAAAACATCCAAACATGGAACGTTACCAAGGTAGGAGTAAGCTCTTGGGCGATAACGTAATTTTTGACCATGGGCGCTTAGTCTAATATCGACAGGCAGAACCCACAAACGATTGAGAATTTGGAGCAAGCGCTCTTCTGCTGTCACCGGCAATGTAATCAAGAGCGTATCAATTCTTGTCGAACGCACAAAATCGATAAGGTCTTCAACGTTACCCAGCTTGTGGAGCCCGCGCACTTCAGGTGCAGCGCGAGCATCATCGCGGTCGTCAAACATACCAACTAAGCTGATGCCCGAGGCATGCGAACTTTGGATAGCAGCGATCACCTTCGAAGCATTTTCACCCCCACCCACAATCACTGCACGGCGGTTGAATTGCCCCGCTTGGTTGAAGCCACGCAATAAATGAGCAATAAAATAGCGCGTTGCCAAAAGGAAAAAGAACCCAGATGTTGCCCACGTTATAATCCAGATTCGAGAAAGATAGATTCCCGCCTGCAATAGCAACACTGTCACTGATAGAGACGCAAACAAAAGCAACCAAACCACGACAATCTTCGTCAGGTGTTTGAATGGCGAAAGTAAAACTTCGAGCTTATAGAGGCCTGCTGCCTCCAGCATGAGTGGCAGGACAACGGCCATCAGGAAAGAGACCAAAAAATAAATCTGAAAGAAATTGGTTTTTTCAAAACCCGGATATCGCCACGCGCAAGCCAATGCGACAGCTAAGATTGAAATTGCTTCCCCACAGCGCACCGCCGCCGCCATAAGGTGAGGGGATACGAAAATTGAATGCGAGAGGTCCGATTGCACGGCACCGCGCCTCGTACCGCGTTCCACTTCTTGAGCGAGCGCAGTCAGATCGATTTTAGCGGATTCACGAATATCGTTCGGATTGAATTTCATGGCTTTGCTTCAAACTGATACAGTCGGGATTTGACCAACTATTCCGCAGCAATCGCGAGGCCCAAATTCATCTTAAACAAATATGCTTAACGCCGTGGTTAAGGATTGATTAACGTGGTGCCACAGTTTGGTAAAAATCATTAATTTTTGCAACCATACTGGCAACGGATAGGTCATTTCCAGTTGATTTAACCAGCGTCATTGCGGCTTCTTTTGTCTCGACTGGCCGTTTCAATTTCTCTGATATTTTAGTCGCCAATTCCACATGATCGTCAGATCGACACAACATTTGGTTTGGCAGCACTTCAGAAATTCCGCCAACATCCGAGGCAATAATGGGAACACCAGCGGCAACTGTCTCCAAAACAACATAAGGAAATGATTCGTTGCGCGATGGCAAAATCATCATTCTGCCCATCGCTAATGCAGGACCAATCGAATGACGGCCGACAAACCGCGCTGCGTTTCCCAACTTAAGTTGGTTGGCCAAGCCTTCAAACTCGGCCTGTTCCGGCCCGTCGCCCACCAAAGTGAGTGTTATAGGAGCGTTTTTTCTCAAAAGAGCGAGGGCTCGCAATAAAATATCAACGCCTTTTAGCTTACGCATTTCGCCAACAAACAAAAGGTCCGTGGCATCAGTGGCCATTTTCGGAGCCGCAAATTCTTCGGGCCATAATCCATTATGCACGACAATGGAGGGCCGACCAGCGAGCCCAATTTTATCTGAAAATAATTGCTTCTCAAACTCGCACACAAAAATGAAACCTGATCCAGCATGAGATAAGGCGCGTTCTGTCGTCAAAAAGATCGGCCCCGGAAACTTCGACCACTCATAGTGCAAACTTCCGCCATGGGGGGTGTAGACGCTTGGAATACCTGACAGCTTCCCGGCTAGTCGACCATAAAGTCCACCTTTCGCACCGTGCCCGTGGATGATATGAACATCGCGTTTGAGTGCTAATTTCTTGACGCCATGCGCCGTAGAAATATCACCAAAGCCCGGAAGTTTGGATATTGAACTGCGAGTAATTCCTAATGTGCAATAAGGCGCTATGGCCTCGAGTAGGGCATTGCCAACTTCGCCACCAGTCGCTGAATCACAGAAGATACCAACGTCGTGACCGAGCTCTGCTTGCCCTCGCACCACATCACGGACATGACGAAAAAGGCCACCCACAGGGCTTCGAAAAACATGAAGGATACGCACTTGCTAAAATCCCGTTAGAATTCAGAACCAGCGTTCACGCACATAAATGATGTCGCCAGGATAAATTTGTGTCGTGACCGGAACCTTCGAAGTGTGTGTGCCGGTTGCGTCCCGTCTCGTAATCATCACCCATGTTTTGTCAGCCCGAGCACTATAGCCGCTCGCAATGGCAATGGCATTTTGCACGGTAATACCGGGTTGATAAGCAAAGCTCCCCGAAGTTGTCACTTCGCCCATAATATAGAATGGACGCAACGTGGTGACTTGAACTGAAACTTGAGGGTCTTTTAAATAGCCATTGCGCAAGCGTGCGATGATTAGTTTTTCAATTTGTGGCGTAGACATGCCAGCAACGGTGGCAGATTGCACGTAGGGCATAGAGATGGCACCTGAAGCATCAACAGGGAACTCTCCAGTCAAGTCAGCTTCGCCTGCAACACGAATTGAAAGTTTATCGCCTGCACCAACGCGGTAGCCAGTTTGGTATTCATAGGCTGCTGCAGTTCCACGCGTGCCAAATGGGGGCAGGGGACCGTGTTGATTTGAGGCTGGCAATCTTGAAACACTAGAAACAGCGCCCGGGCCTTCGGACATTGTGCCATCAACGAGGAGGCCTGCTCCACCGGGCAAAGCTGTAGGCGCATTTTTCTCCCACGCATCTACACACGCGGAAAGCAAAAATGCACACAAGAATAATGGAATAAAACGCATACCAACGCCAACCTTGCTAACAACCAAACTACTCAAGCATTGGCCTGAGGTAGGTCCGTCATAAGCACTTATGGTTAGCAAGACCTTAAATAGTGGGCGCCGTCATTGTTAATGAATTGGTTACCATAAAGTTGGAAAAGCAGACTTCAAAACAGGTTAGTGCCTTCATGAGTCTAAAATCAGAACAATCACAATCAATTAGCATAAGTGATGCACTGCGCGGCGTGGTGCGGCATAAGCTGCTGATTGCGACATTGTTCATTTTAGGGGCACTGGCAGGTTTAGCAATTATGGCGCTGGTCAAACCGTCGTTCCAATCTGAAGCGCAAGTTATCGTAGAAAATCTGGCAACACCTTATGACCGCGCCAATGCACAACAAGACAGCCAGCGCGATCTTGTGACGGACCGCATGGTGCTCAGCCAAGTGTCAGTTCTAAAATCACAAGATCTATCGGCTCGTGTAGCAGACGCGCTCAAGCTCTCTGAGAAAAAAGAATTCAACCCACTTCTTGAAGGTACCAGCACGCTCTCAAGTATCGTGATAGCGCTGGGATTTGCAGACGATCCGCAAAAGATGACGCCGCAACAATTGGCTATCAACCGCATGGGAGCTAAATTGATTGTCTACCCCATTCCAGAATCCAATGTTATCGGCATAAAATATCAATCTACCAATGGTCAAACAGCAGCCGATGTGGCCAATGCCATTGCAGAAAGTTATGTCATTTCAACACGTGAAACGACGGCTGGTTCCACCAATCGCGCTCGCGAGTGGTTGTCGCAGCAAATCACAGATCTCCGCGGAAAGGTTTCACAGTCTGAAGCTGAAGTTGAAAAGTATCGGTCGGAGGCAGGGCTGCTCAAAGGTCAAACTGTAACTCTTGGCGCACAACAAATCTCGGAACTGAATTCACAAATCACTTTGGCAGAGGCCGCCAGTAGTGAAGCAACGGCACGCGCCAGTGAGATCAAAAGCATGCTCGCCAACAAAGGCAGTGTTGATGCATCTTCTGATGTGTTGAGTTCAGCCGTTGTTCAAAATCTACGCGAGCAGCAAGTGACGACCAGCCGTAAACTGTCGGAACTTTCAGCGACATATTTGCCAAGCCATCCAAAGATGATTGCGGTTCGTCAGGAATTGCAAGGCATCAACGCACAAATACGTCAAGAAGCTTTGAAAGTAGTTGATAGTCTCAGCGGTCAGGCCAAGGTTGCTGCGGCCCGCGCTGAGTCATTGCGCAAGAGCCTTGAAAAAATGAAAGGCCGCGAATCTGACGCCAATCAAAGTGATGTGAAATTGAAAGAGCTCGAACGCGATGCCTTGGCCAATCGCACTCTACTCGAAACCATGCTCAGCCGTTATGCTGATGCCAGCGCTCGCCAAGATCTTAGTTTGCAGCCGGGCTTTGCCCGGGTCATTCAAACGGCTTCGGTGCAAGCCACTGCGTCATTTCCTAAATTTGGGCCGATCATGTTGTTGTGTTCGTTAGCAGGATTATTTTTGGGGCTGGGATTGGCATTCTTGTTTGAAGTGATGTCTTCATCACCGTCCAGTCAATATGCAAAACAACCCAATAGAGCTCATCCTGCCCGCGCTGTGCTTGAAGCAGATGTGAGTATTCCGCAGATGCCGATGATCACTCCTGCGGTGCGTTCGCAACCTACTCCAGCGGCGCAATCAACAATGCCATCGCCCTTTGATGCACCTTATGTCGCGGAACCAGTGCCCATTGAAAAGAATCTGATCCCCATGATCGCAATGCCAATCTCCACATCATTGGCTGCAGCACTGAGCTTGGCAGAATCGACCTATGGTGGCCAGCCTTCGGTTCTCAACGAAGCGGCCAATCAAATTGCTGCATCGTGCTTGGAACTTCGCGAAAAGAAGGGCATCAAAACATTTTCGTTCACCAGCATCGGTAGCCGTGGCAATGATTCAAGCCTAGCGGCTATCGCAACCGCCCGCGCCATTGCAGCAGTCAAACTCAAAGTCGTGGTTCTCGATGTGACTGCCGGCTCAACTTTTGATTCGCTATTTGGATTGCCCATCGGCCCCGGACTTTCTGATTTGGTATTGGGCGAAGCAGATTTTACAAAAGTAATTTGCCGTGATCCCCATTCTTCAACACATGTCATTCGTTACGGGTTGAAATCATCAGAACAAAGCCAATTGGCAATCTTGGAAAAAATGAGTTCTATCATCGGTGCTTTGGCGAGCATCTACGATATAATATTAGTGCATTCCGGAGAAGCCTCGCCAACCACGCCTGCGTTGTTGAAAGATTGCAAAACCGCAATCCTGTTAGCGCCAGCTGTTCGACAAAAAGACGTTGCAGCCGCAGCGCGCGTGTTGGAAACCAAAGGCATCCATTCATCGCTTTACGTTCGTCTTGATCCTGCCATTGACAATTCTGGACGGCATGCAGCCTTTGCCTAAATCAGTCACGGCCTTTTAGTTTTTTTCGCATAAGGTTAAAAATATTTCGCAAACTGTCAGATGATTTTATCCGCCGTTTTAAACTATGAAAGAAACGTAACCCTGCCGCTAGGGCAAGACCTCGTACATTTTTGGCAACAATATAATTAGACAACTCAACCTTCTCGTCGGCCCAAAGTGTTTTGTAGCCAATTTCACCATTCGAGAAATCAAACAGTTCCAAATTTTGCTCACAGCACCACGCAATCGTGTTGCGCAGAAGCATGTCACCCGGTGAAAGTGGGCGCGGTGCATCAGGCGCTAATGAAGTAATCATCAACCAAAAACGCTGACCGTAAACTGCCCCAATCAATGTACTCAGCGTTTGGCCGTTGCTCACTAGTCGAAAAGCTCGAAGTTTCGACAGTTGGGAAAGATGCAGCAGAAACTCACTTTGCGGCGTTTCAAAGACGCCGGAAATTCCTTGTTCGGCAAGCTGCTTTCTCTTGTGGGCAAACGCTTCAGCGAGAGCAATCGATGTCTTTGCACCAAGTGACTCAACACAAAATTCAACAGCTCCGAGTTCCAAAATTCTCTCATCGCGCCTTCGAATTTTACCAATCGACTTTGCGCTGCGTTTGGAACGCAATAAATTATCGTAACTGCTTTTTAGCACGGTCACATAAGAGGAGTTCGCGGCGGCAGAAATTGGTAACGTATCAAATATATTTGGAAAACCCAAAGTGCCCAGTGGCATGTTCTGCAAATTGAAAACATCGAACGGCGGCAACGCGCTAAAAACCGAAGTCAGGTTTTGGTTGAACCAAACGGATGCGCTTTCACCTAAAAATTTGGGACTGAAAATTCCATGCCCATAGTTATTTTCTGCCTGTGCCAGCCATTCCAAAACGTGAACCCCAAATTTTTTCCGAATCTGAAACGGCAAGATAAATGCCAATTCACCTTGACGATCATAAGCAGCAACCAAACAGAGGTTTAGATTTTGATGTTGGCCAATGGAATTATAGAATGAAGAACACCAATCAAAGGATTGAAAAAAGCTATTTCTACTTTGGCTTTCTAAGTCTCGCCATTGCGCTTCGATATCCGAAAACTTGAAATATGTTTTGATATTCAACCCAGAAATCATCGCGCCATCAACCAATTTGATGCGGTGCTTTTTGGAGGTGATGTCCGAGTTCCGATTCAAGATAGTTGTTGCCCCATTGCTGGCACATGTTGTGCAGCATCAATCAAATTTCAATTTTGATTATAGACATTTTTATTAAATAAAGTGCGCACTACTTAAGGTTGCGGTTAATCGGGAATATTTCAACAATAAATTCAATGCATTAAGTATCAAAGCTTAAGTTCCACATCAGGCTTGGACATCCATTTGATAATTGCCATCACGAAGGGTAACCAGCCTAAACCTGCCAAAATATAGAATGGCAACTCGAACAAGATACCACGTCCAACAATCACAATCCCACCCAGTGCAGCCACAAACAATGCGTAAACTGTGATGAAGAGAACGGTCAGGACTGTACCAATTGCTTTGCGAGTTCGAAGTTTCATGGGACCGCTTTAGCGTGAATGGCTTGGCAGTGGAATGCCGAAGGCCTGCGGCCAAGCGGCGCTTGCGAAATGAAGACAAAGGCTTATTTCTAGCGCATGACTGATCTCACCATTAACCTACTGCCTGAAAACGAAAATGCTGAACTAAAGCCCATTGCCACTTCGCGTGCTGAGTTGGCGCGACCGTGGCTTAAGTTTTGGTTGAAGCTCATTGCCGTTATGATTGTTTGCATGGTTTCTGTTGGGGGTGCGACCAGGCTCACCGATAGTGGATT
>JANPGD010000036.1:0-52610 GCA_031423845.1 Hyphomicrobiales bacterium
GCTTCGGGTATGAACGCCCAAGTCACAGCTTCGTTAAAGCCGCGCGTCGCTAATGTGCGGCGCGCCGCGAGCATACGTTTTTGTAAAGGATTAAGAACCGGACGCGCAATGGCGTTTGGCCGATCCATCGGCGCAGACGCAATTTTGTCGAGACCGTAAATGCGGCAGATTTCTTCCACCAAATCAGCCTCGCCCTTCACATCGGGCCGCCAGCTGGGGGGATTGCACACACCATCATCAGTCACCGTGAAACCAAGATCACGCAGGATGCGCAATTGCTCCGTCCACGGAATAATGACACCGCCGAGCGATTCAACGCGGGTCTTGCGAAGAGTGTAGGAACGCGAAGTATCAGGCACAGCACCAGCGATAACCAGTTCCGAAGCCTCGCCGCCGCACAATTCCAAAATCATACGCGTGGCAATTTCAGCGCCTGTTTGCGTGAAGGCCGGATCAACGCCGCGCTCAAAGCGATAGCGCGCATCAGAATTGATCGAAAGTTTGCGACCTGTGGCAGCGGTGCGTTGTGGATCAAACCACGCGGATTCGAGAAACATATTCGTTGTAGCATCAGAACACCCTGAAGCCTCGCCACCCATAATGCCGCCAATGGCTTCAGCACCGAGCTCATCAGCAATCACCGTCATCTGATCGGTGAGTGTGTAGGTTTTGCCATCCAGTGCCAAAATGGTTTCGCCATCTTTGGCGGGGCGGGCCAAAATATTGCCTTGCGTTTTATCTGCGTCAAACACATGCAAAGGCCGCGCATAGGTGAAGGTGATGTAATTGGTTATATCAACCAAAGTTGAAATCGGACGAAGCCCGATGGCGCGCAATCGATCCGCCAACCATTTTGGCGAAGGCCCATTTTTCACACCACGGAAATATCGGCCTACAAAAAGTGGGCAGGCTTCAGTGTGCAAAGAAACTGAAATTGGCGATGTGAATGCGCCTTTCACAGGCGTAGCATTCACAGGTTTCAAAGTGCCAAGGCCCTTGGCGGCCAGATCCCGCGCCAAACCATGAATGCCCAGAGCATCAGGCCTGTTCGCTGTCACCTTGATGTAGATCATCGGGTCATCAAGGCCGAGCGCCACGACAGCTGGTGTGCCCACTGGCCAATCGCCCTGAACTTCAATAATGCCGTCATGTTCTTCCGAGAGCAGAAGCTCACGTTCCGAACACATCATAGCTTGAGATTCTTGACCTCGAATGGAGCCCAGTTGCAGCACATCTTTAGTGGCAGGGATCACCGCACCCGGCAAAGCGATGATAGCCTTGATGCCCGCCCGCGCGTTGGGAGCACCACACACCACTTGCCTAATGCCTTGATCAGTCTCAACCTTGCACAGCCGCAACTTATCAGCATTGGGATGCTTCCCAGCCTCCAGCACATAAGCCACTTTGAAGGCAGCCAATTCCTTTGTGCGATCAGAAACCTCTTCAACTTCCAAGCCGACGCCCACAAGCCCATCAAGGATTTGTTGCAGCGAAGCTGTAGTGTCGAGATGTTCTTTGAGCCAAGAAAGAGTGAATTTCATTTTTAGAATTACCTTAATTCCGCGTGATAAGATTGGCTAAGCGGGTTCAATGACCAAATCACAGCAGTTTCATTGTTGGCTAATTCAGCCGCAAAATTGGGATCAAGTCTTATTTCGTATCGACCTAACTTCCTGTCAGTTGTATCTTCAAACTGGCGTGCAATAACTTCAATTTCATAAAGTCCAACTGGATAAGGAATATTGATATTGCCACTTGGATCGGGGTTAAAGTGATGATCGGCCAAATAGCCGTTTTTTGGAATAAATAAGCCGCTGCCTTTTGTTAGCGTTTCCTTTCCGCCATGTGCGTGGCCCCAAAAACTATAAATTGTTTCTTGAGTTGGTGACTTCACTAGCAAGTAGAGATTTTCTAACACCCGCCCATTATTTGAAGTTGCAAACAAAAGAGTGCGAAGATATATTTTGGGCCTATTTCCATCCCACGTGAAACAAAAAATTGTCGGCTTGGTCATCAGTATTTGTCCAACCTTCAAATTGGCCGACCAGTAGTTTGCAAATGAGACTAATAAAGCGAGTGCTGAAATGATCGCGCTCCCTACGGCGATGGTCTCCGTACTCACGACAATCCCCCTGCCAATGTCGGCACTTGCAAACTTCTGAATCCATAATGCCTCAACCAGCGCAGATCGCTCTCAAAAAACGCGCGTAAATCCGGTATCCCATATTTCAACATCGCAATGCGGTCGATGCCCATGCCGAAGGCGAAGCCTTGGTATTTGTCGGGGTCAAGGCCACCAGCGCGGATCACATTGGGATGCACCATGCCTGAGCCTAGAATTTCCATCCACTTGTCTCCCGTGCCCAGCTTCAACACGCCGCCTTCGCGGCTATATTGAATGTCCACTTCCATCGAAGGTTCAGTGAAGGGAAAATGCGAGGCGCGAAAACGCATGTTCACATTATCGATTTCGAAAAACGCTTTGCAGAACTCTTCAAGAATCCATTTGAGATTTCCGAGGTGGGTTTTCTCGTCAATCACCAAGGCTTCCACTTGGTTGAACATGGGTGTGTGCGTCATGTCTGAATCAGAACGGAAAGTGCGGCCCGGCGCAATGATGCGAATGGGCGGTTTGCTCGACAGCATCGTGCGGATTTGCACGGGGCTTGTGTGCGTGCGCAGAACCATGCGGGAGCCATCAGGCTTTTCATTGAAATAGAATGTGTCGTGCTCTTGGCGGGCCGGATGATCAGGCGGCATATTCAGCGCATCGAAGTTGTGAAAATCATCTTCAATATGCGGGCCTTCAGCCACTGAGAATCCGAGGTCACCGAATATCTGCACCACCTCTTCCCACACTTGGGAAACCGGATGAATGGTGCCGGAATTTTGTGGGCGGATGGGCAAGGTCACATCGACTTTTTCTGTAAGCAGGCGGGCTTCTAACGCTGCCTCACCGAGCACGACTTTGCGGGCTGCCAAAGCCTCAGACACTTTATCTTTCAAAACATTCAGCGCGGCGCCCGCAGCTTTGCGTTCATCGGGGGCCATTTTGCCAAGGCCCGACATCTGCTCCGAAATTGAACCCTTTTTGCCCAATGCCGAAACGCGAATGGCTTCAACGCCGGCTTCATCAGAGGCGGCGGAAATTTGGGCGAGAATGTCTTGTTCTAGTGACATGGTATTCCTGAAAATGAAAAGACCGGACACCAGCGTCTAAACGCTTATGGTGCCCGGTCAAGAGTCCGAAAGTTATGCGTGACTTAAGCGGCTGCCTGAGCTGCTTTAGATTTTTCAACCAGAACAGCGAAAGACGCTGCATCATGCACAGCAAGATCAGCGAGAACCTTGCGGTCCACTTCGATCCCGGCCTTGTCCAGGCCATAAATAAATCGGCCATAAGTCATGCCGAGTTCACGGGTTGCCGCATTGATGCGCTGAATCCACAAGGCGCGGAAGTTGCGCTTCTTGGTGCGGCGATCGCGGTAAGCATATTGGCCAGCTTTTTCCACGGCCTGAACGGCAACGCGGAAAACGTTCTTGCGGCGGCTGAAATAGCCTTTCGCAGCTTTTAGAACTTTTTTGTGAGATTTGCGGGCAACAACGCCGCCTTTGGTACGAGACATTTAGATCCCTCCCTTAGCGCGCATAAGGCATGTGAACGCGCAACAGGTTTGCATCACCTGAAGCAAGAATCATTGTGCCGCGTTGGTTGCGAATGGTTTTGTTCGAGCGCTTGATCATGCCGTGGCGTTTGCCAGCAGCACCAGCGCGCAGCTTGCCAGATGCAGTCATTTTAAACCGCTTCTTGCAAGACGACTTCGTCTTCATTTTGGGCATTTTGCTAAGTCCTTGTATAATAAGCATTAAAATAGCCGCCATGGCATGCCCTAACAGGCCAGGCGACGTGAAAAACCCCGCCGTGAAGCGAAGTTGAGGTGGATAAAGCAGAATTGGGCCTAAATGGCAAGCGTGGTGGCGATTAACGCAATCTTTACCCTAAATCTTAGAATTTCCCGCTCGGCGTGTATCGCTACAAGTCATAACACCAAATTTACCAGTTCTTAAATCTCCTAAACTATTTGTAATCTTGTGAAGTGCCTCTATTGGGTGCGTCGTTTTTGGGTAAGTGGAGTTCTAAAATGAAAAAGTTTCTTAAAGACGAATTAGGCGCTACGGCGGTTGAGTATGGTTTAATTGCAGCTGCGATGGCTGTGTGTTTGCTTTTGGCGATGCCCTACATCACTACGGCATTGAGCACTAAGTTCAGCAAAATTGGATCTAGCATAAAAATCTAAAGTCGAGATTCATTGATCTTATTCACAGGGGCTTCAAAGTTCAGTCTGGACTTTGTGTGCCCCTGTTTCGTTTGGCTTTGCTTGGCTTATCAAGGAGTAAATGTTGCTCAATTAAATTAAGATAAAGAAAACCATGTCTTGCTTGTAATTATGCTCCGGTGGTTTCTCGTTGTATGTATCTCATACAACCAAATATAAGCTCCAGTTGAAACAACCAATAAGGCTCAATCACTCAAATCTGAGGATTGAAAGTTAGTATGAGTAGGAGAGTTGATATGAAGAAATTTTTACGCAACGAATCGGGTGCAACTGCCATTGAATATGGTTTGATTGCAGCTGCCATGGCCGTGTGCCTGATCATCATCGAGCCTTATATCACAACCGCTTTGTCGGCCAAGTTCAGCTCTATTGGCTCAAGCCTGCAAGTCTAAATCAACCCCAGTTGTTTGGCATGGGCGTTCAGGCTTAATTCGGGTCTGGCGCCGGTGTGAGAAATCACTTCTGCTGCTGCCAAACTGCCAAGAGCAGCGCAACGTGGCAAATCCAATTTCTGTGTAAAGCCAAATAGAAAGCCAGCAGCATAAAGATCGCCCGCACCAGTCACATCCACCACCTTTGAGACTGGGTGGGCCAGCGACTCGACTGTTTCTTGGCCACGCACAATAAGCGATCCATTTTCGGACCTCGTCAAGGCTGCCATCGGGCAATCGCGTCGGATTGCAGCCACAGCACCATCAAAATTTTGAGTTTTGTATAGCGATTTTATTTCGCTCTCATTGGCAAACACGATGTCGATGTGATTGCGAATAAGATCGAGAAAGCTATCACGATGCCGCTCGACGCAAAATGAGTCGGACAATGTGATGGATGTCAGTTGACCAGAGGCTCGCGCAATTTGCGCCGCAAGTCGAAAAGCTTCCTTGGCTTCGGGTTTGTCCCACAAGTAACCTTCCATATAAGTCACGCCAGACGACTTCACGACTTCACCATCTATATCGGCAGTTGTCAGGTTCACGCAGGCACCCAAATAGGTGTTCATAGTGCGCTCAGCATCGGGCGTGACCAAGATAAATGAACGCGCTGTGGCTGGACCATCTTTTGCAGCCACGGTATCAAAGGCCACACCTTGTGAACGCATATCGTGACGATAGATGGTCCCCAGTTGATCATCTTTCACTTTGCCAAAATAAGCAGCCCGACCACCAAAGTTTGCCACACCGGCGGCGGTGTTTCCTGCAGAACCACCCGAAATTTCTATGGCTGGACCCATAACAGAATAGAGTTGCTCGGCACGATCTTCATCAATGAGGTTCATCGAGCCCTTGACCAATTTCTCGCGCTCAACAAAAGAATCGTTAACTTGGGCGATCACATCCACAATGGCATTGCCGATGGTGAGAACGTCGAACTGGTGTTTGGTCATGGTTTGTGCATCCGATTCTGTTTCAGCCCCACTAGCCGAACGCCCTTGCAGAAACAAGATCGAGCACTTAACTAAAACCACTATGATCAATGCCTTTTTCAAAGCTCTGAATGATGTCACCTCGCCTGAATTTCGGGGGGTGTTGTGGAAATCTATTGGCCTAACACTGGGATTGTTTATCGCCGTTTTTGTGGGTGTTGAAACTGTCTTGTCATTTCTAACATTGGTGCCATGGCCGTGGCTGCAAACAGTAATAGCGCTTGGCGCAGGAATCGGGTTGATTGCTGCATTCTTTTTCTTGATGGCACCAGTCACAGCTATTTTTGCGGGATTATTTTTGGATGGGATTGCAACGCGCGTTGAGCACCGCCACTACCCACAAGATCGAAAAGGCACCGCACTTTCAACTTTAAAGGCTTTGTTATTTGGCGTGCAGTTCGCACTCATCGCACTTGCCGTGAATATCTTGGTGTTCCCGCTGGTGTTCTTTGCGGGCTTTGGTTTGATCCTTATTCTCGCCAGCAACGCCTATTTGCTCAGCCGCGAATATTTTGAAATGGCCGCATCACGATTTATGTCTCCCACAGCCGCCAGTGCGCTGCGCAAAAAGAACTTTGCTAAAATCTATTTGGCAGGTGTGATCCCTGCCGGACTGGCGATGATCCCCATTGTCAATTTGGTGGTGCCACTGTTTGCAACGTCATTCTTTGTGCATATTTTCAAAGCGGTGCAGCGCTCTTCGGTTTAAACTGGCAAATATCATTAATCACGCAACGCCAACATTCAGGCTTGCGCGCTTTGCACACATAGCGCCCATGTAAAATCAACCAGTGGTGGGCGTGTTGTAGATATTGCTTTGGAATGACTTTCATCAGTTTGGTTTCAACTTCCATCGGGGTTTTGCCGCTGGCAAAACTGATGCGGTTGCCTAATCGATACAAATGCGTGTCCACAGCAATGGTGGGCTCACCGAAAATAATATTCAAAACTACATTTGCAGTTTTGCGTCCCACTCCAGACAGAGCTTCCAATTCCTCTCTTGTCGACGGAACTTTGCTGCCATGCTTGGCAATGAGCGCTTGCGAAAGCTCGATCACATTTTTAGCTTTCATTTTGTAAAGCCCAATTGTTTTTATGGCGTCACGCAGTTTTTCTTCACCCAGAGCAATAATTTTTTCCGGTGTATCGGCTTTAGCAAAGAGCGGTTTAGTTGCCTTGTTCACGCCTTCATCGGTGGCTTGGGCTGACAGCACGACCGCTACTAAAAAGGTGAAATCATTCACCGAATGGAGCTCGCCCTTGGGTTCAGGGTTTCCGGCGTGGAAGCGCTTAAAAATTTCTTCGATGTCTGGGGCTTTGAGGCGGCGGGGCATGGTTCACTCTGTCACTGGTCTAATTCTAAAAACTCATCGTAGAGTTAAATTATGAATGCACAAGCCGTGAAAACATGGTCCGTCACTTTAACACCGCATCGTTCGCTGAACGGTCCGGCCTTCAAGATTCTGTTTATCTGGGTGATTGCTCTCAACCTGCTCATTGCCGCCTTTTTCTACAGGCTTGGGGCTTGGCCCGTGTTTGGGTTTTTGGGACTTGATGTGGTGGTGTTGTGGTGGGCCTTTAAAGCCAATAACAAAGCAGCGCAGTATTCTGAACGCATTGTCATTGCTGGTGATGAAGTGACTCTTCTCAGGCAAACACGGGATGATCAGCCCATAAAAACAAATTTTAATCGCCGCTGGCTTCACATTATATTGGAATATGATGCAACGCGCGAGGTTGTGGGGCGGTTACTTCTTGTCTCCAGTGGCAAAGCCACCGAGATTGCCTCATTTCTGGGTGCAGAAGAACGACAATCTCTCGCAGCTGAGCTCAAACGCGCTCTTGCCAGTCCAAAAATCTAAATCGCAAATCGGGTGGATTACACGTTCCGTCTGATCTAGTTTTACAACCATGGAACACTCATCCCTCGACGACTATCACAAAGTGCAAGCTGTTTTGGCGCATCTCTACGACAATTGGCGCGATCAACCTTCACTCGAAGAGTTGGCTCAGCCGGTAGGGTTGTCGCCAGAGCAATTGCAGCGCTTGTTCACGCGCTGGGCAGGGCTTACACCTAAGGCCTTTTTGCAAGCCCTGACGCTCGATCATGCTCGCGCCATGTTGAAAGATTCGGCGACGATTTTAGAGACCTCATTGGAGGTGGGCATGTCCGGCCCTGGTCGATTGCATGATCTCTTTGTCACACATGAAGGCATGTCACCGGGCGCTTATAAATCCAAAGGCGCAGGTCTTACAATCTATTATGGTTTCCATCCCTCGCCTTTTGGTTTGGCTGTGGTTTTAGTGACGGCGCATGGTTTGTGTGGCATGGGGTTTTGTGAAGAGGGCGGGCAGATAATGGCACTCAATGATTTGCAACGCCGCTGGCCTAATGCTCAGTATACTGAGGATTCGGCGCAAACGGCACCCTATGCTGCACGGATTTTTGCGCCAGACAAATGGCGTGACGATCAACCTTTACGCATTACTTTTATCGGCAGCGATTTTGAAATTCGGGTGTGGGAATCCTTGCTCAAAATACCTATGGGCTGTGCGGTTTCTTATGGCGATCTTGCGGCTTCTATCCAAAAGCCTAAAGCCGCCCGTGCCGTGGGCGCTGCCGTTGGCCGCAACCCTATTTCCTTCGTAGTGCCATGCCACCGAGTGATTGGTAAATCTGGTGATATCACAGGGTATCATTGGGGCCTCACCCGCAAAAGAGCTATTTTAGGCTGGGAAGCAGGGCAACTGGCGGGATAAGGTTTTCCACACTATATAGATTGCATGACCATTATTCCGCCCAAACCTTTTCTTGACGAAAGACTCTCCGGCATCGCTGGTCTTGATCAACGCAGCCGTGAAATTTTCCGTAAACTTGTCGATACTTATCTGGAGACAGGCGAACCCGTAGGCTCTCGATCAATTTCCAAAGCCCTGCCCTCCGGTCTGTCTCCCGCTTCGATTAGAAATGTGATGATGGATTTAGAGGATTCAGGTCTTATCTATTCTCCGCATACATCGGCGGGCCGCATACCGACAGAAGCCGGGCTTCGCTTTTTCGTTGATGCACTTTTGGAAGTGGGTGCAATCAACTCCGTCGAACGGGCCAATATTGATGCGCAAGTCAAAGCCTCAAACCGCTACCGGCGCTATGAAGATGTTCTGGGCGAAGCCTCCACAATGCTTTCCGGACTTTCGCAATGTGCGGGCGTTGTGATGTCGCCAAAGTTTAATAGTAAATTGAAGCATATCGAGTTTGTGAATCTTGCTCCCGGACGCGCGTTGGTGATTTTGGTCAGTGAAGATGGTGCCGTTGAGAACCGGGTGATCGAGGTTCCACCCGGGCTTCCGGCTTCCGTTTTTATTCGCGCCACCAACTATCTCTCGGCCAGGGGCCAAGGTCGCAGTATCGATGAAGTGCAGAAACTGGTGGCCGCAGAAATGCAAGGGTTACGCACCGAGCTTGATGATCTTTCGGCACGTTTGGTGGAAACGGGCATGGCCGTGTGGTCGGGTAGCAATGATCTTGATTCAAAAAACCTCATTGTAAAAGGCCAAGCCAATTTGTTAGAACAGCCGGGTGCTTTGGCTGATCTCGAACGTATTCGCAAACTGTTCGATGACATCGAAAACAAGCGCGACCTTGTCGATATTTTGGGCCTCGCTGAAAAAGCTGAGGGTGTGCGGATTTTTATTGGCTCTGAAAACAAGCTGTTTTCGATGTCTGGTTCATCGCTGATTGTGGCTCCCTTCAAAAATGACGAGGAAAAAATCGTCGGCGTCCTTGGCATTATCGGCCCCACGCGGTTGAATTACGCGCGCATTATTCCTATGGTCGATTATACCGCAAAAGTGGTGGGCCGATTGCTCTCTTGATTTTTTTGGCGTTTGCCCCGATATGCAGCGCAACAAACCGCTCTGAAACGGATATTCCATGACTGATGAACACACTGAAGCTGAAGCAAGCGCTGATGAAATCTTGGCCGCCGATGCATTGAATGAAGCCTTAAAAGCCGAAGTGGCTGACCCGCGCGATGCAGAAATTGCTGCATTAAAGGATGAAGTGACTGCTTCAAAAGATCGTTTGCTGCGGCTCGCTGCTGAAATGGAAAATTTGAGGAAACGCACCGAGCGCGAAAAGGCCGAAGCTACACTTTACGCGGCCACAAATTTTGCCCGAGACCTGTTGACTGTTTCAGACAATCTTGGCCGTGCTTTGCAAGCCCTTCCTGCTGAAGAGCGTGACCGTGCCGGCGAAGCTGAGCAGAATTTGATCTCTGGCGTAGAAGTGACCGAGCGTGAATTGCTGCAAGTGTTCCAGCGCCATGGTATTCGCAAATTGGAAACAGTGGGTCAAAAATTCGACCCCAATTACCATCAAGCCATTTTTGAGGTTCCAACCTCAGAAAAACCTCCTGGAATTGTGATGCAGGAATTACAACCTGGTTACGCTGTAGGTGATCGTTGCTTGCGTCCAGCCATGGTTGGCGTTTCAAAAGCTGAAGGTTAACCCCTAGACAATTTCTCAATCTCGTATCATCTTTCAGCCCGAATCCGCATATGCAGACGGATTAATCAGGGGACTTCAAGATGGCAGATTATGAACTGGTTGTTTACAAAGATAAGCGCGGCGAATTTCGTTGGCGCCGCACCGCCTCCAATGGTGAAATTGTAGGCGCATCTTCCGAGAGCTATAAAGCCAAGAAAGATTGTGAAGCCAATGCCACCCGCGATACGAGCGGTGACAAGTGGGAATTCTATAAAGACGTTAAGGGCGAAAGCCGCTGGCGGTGCTTCTCCAAAGCCAACGGTAAGCAAGTGGGCAAAGCCACCGAAGGTTTTGCTTCGCCATCAGGCTGCAAAAACAATGCAAAGATGAACGGTTACACAGGTTGAATTTTTTATCCCTCCTCGCAACCCGGGGAGGGATAACAGCAACACTTCCAATTCTCATTCCTCATTGCTAAACCCCATCCCATGACATTGAAACTCGCTATAGCCGGAGCTGGCGGCCGGATGGGACGTGTGTTGACGCGCATTGTCCATGAAACCAAAGGCTGCGAAATTGCTGGCGGTCTTGTAGCCAAAGGGTCGCCCAATGTTGGTGTTGATATGGGAGTGCTGTCTGGCATTGGTGCGTTGAATATTTTGATTGGCGATGATTCCATAGCAGTGCTCGAAAACGTCGATGGCATTATTGATTTCACGGTGCCTGCCGCGACATTGGCTTTGGTGGCGCACACGGCAGGACTGAAGAAAATTCACGTGATTGGAACAACAGGTATCGATGAAGCGGGCATGGATATAATCCACGCAGCTTCCAAATCGACCGTAGTTATGAAGACGGGTAATTATTCGCTAGGCGTGAACATTCTTGAAAATATCGTCAAGAAAGTTGCAGCGGCTTTGGGCGATGATTTCGATATCGAAGTTTTAGAAATGCATCACAAACACAAAATTGATGCACCGTCGGGCACGGCGTTACTCTTGGGTCAAGCGGCGGCTGATGGTCGCAAGATTAATTTGAAGGATCATTCTGTGCGCTCTCGCGACGGTCATACAGGTGCACGCAATGCAGGCGATATCGGTTTTGCCACGTTGCGCGGCGGTTCGGTTGTGGGCGATCACACCGTGATGTTTGCGGGTGCGGCAGAGCGCATTGAGCTTTCGCACAAAGCGGAAAGCCGCGATATATTTGCCTATGGTGCCGTGAAAGCGGCCCTGTGGTGCAAAGGACAAAAGCCCGGACTTTATAATATGAATGACGTTTTAGGATTGGATTGAGAATGAGTGGAACTTTGGTGCTGGTCCGTCATGGCCAGAGCGATTGGAATTTGAAGAACCTGTTCACCGGTTGGAAAGACCCTGATTTGTCTCCACAAGGTGTGAGCGAAGCCAAGGCCGCAGGCCAGCGCTTGAAAGCCAAAGGTTTGAAGTTCGATATGTGCTTTACCTCAGCACTCACGCGTGCCCAGCACACCTTGAAATTAATCCTCGCTGAACTTGGCCAAACCGGCCTACCAGAAACCCGCGATCAAGCTTTGAACGAACGCGATTATGGCGAACTCACAGGCCTTAATAAGGATGACGCCCGCGCCAAATGGGGCGAAGAACAAGTGCTCATCTGGCGCAGGTCTTATGATGTGCCACCTCCGGGCGGCGAATCTTTGAAGGATACTTTGGCCCGTTCTCTACCCTATTATATGCATATGATTCAGCCGCATGTTTTGGAGGGCAAAACTGTGTTGGTGGCAGCGCACGGCAACTCATTGCGTTCACTGATTATGGCGATTGAAGGCCTGACGCCGGAGCAGATATTAAAGCGTGAATTGGAAACAGGCGTTCCAGTTTATTACAAACTCAAAGCCAATTCACGGCCTGAAAAAATTGAAGTTCTGAGTGCTTAAATGATCCGAGTTTTTAGCGCAGCGGAGTTTGAAACACACATTCCTCGCTTTGCTGAAATTCTGATTGATGCTGTGGCCTCAGGTGCGGGGGTTTCGTTTCTCGCACCGCTTTCGCAGATTGACGCCGTGAACTTTTGGCAAAGTAAAATTACTGGAGTGGCCAGCGGTGAGATTTATCCACTGGTTGCTAAGGTGGATGGTGTAGTCGCTGGAGTGGTGCTTTTGATCAGGGCTTGGGCGCCTAACCAACCACATCACAGCGATGTTTCGAAACTTTTGGTGCATCGCCAATTTCGCAGGCGAGGTCTTGCAACCGCCTTGATGGATGCGCTGGAAACCAAAGCCAAAGCGCTCAATCAAACCCTTCTCACCTTTGATGCCTCAGCCCATGGCTCGGTGGAAGCGTTTTATAAATCTTTGGGTTACACTTGTGTGGGTTACTTTCCTGGCTATGCTTATTCTGGCACTGGCGAGATGGAAGACACGGCGTTGTTTTATAAAAAGCTTTAAGCTTTCCCCCACGCTAAATCCCAGCTAGAACGCCCACTTAATTTGAAAGGGAATACCATGCGCCCATCGGGTCGTAAGAATGATGAACTGCGAGTTGTTAGCTTTGAACGCGGCGTTAACAAACATGCCGAAGGTTCATGCCTTGTGAAGTTTGGCGATACGCATGTGTTGTGTACAGCCTCACTCGAAGAGCGTGTGCCGCCATGGTTGAAAGGTGGCGGCAAGGGTTGGGTGACAGCAGAATATGGAATGTTGCCGAGAGCCACAGGTGACCGCATGAAACGCGAAGCCGCTTCGGGCAAACAATCCGGTCGCACGCAAGAAATTCAACGTCTCATTGGTCGTTCGCTTCGCGCCGTTGTTGACATGCGGGCTTTGGGTGAACGCCAGATCAGTTTGGATTGCGATGTGATCCAAGCCGATGGTGGCACACGCACCGCGGCGATCACCGGAAGTTTTATTGCTTTGCAAGATTGCATCACATGGATGATGGCGCGCGATATGTTTAAAGTCTCGCCGATTAAAGATCATGTCGCAGCTATCTCATGTGGCATTCATGGCGGCGAAGCGGTGTTGGATTTGGACTATGCTGAGGATTCAACTGCTGAAACTGACGCTAATTTCGTGATGACAGGTTCGGGCGGTATTATCGAAGTGCAGGGCACTGCCGAAGGCGCACCCTTTAGCCAAGACATGCTTCTGAAACTTTTGGGCCTTGCCAATGGCGGTATTGAAACTTTGGTTGCCATGCAAAAAGCAGCACTGAAATGAACCGCAATCTCACTGGCCAAAAAATTGTCATTGCCACGCATAACAAAGGCAAGCTTGAAGAATTTTCTGAATTGTTCAAGCCTCATGGTGTGACAAGTTTTTCTGCTGGTGGATTGGGATTGCCTGAACCTGAAGAAACCGAAGACAATTTTCGTGGCAATGCCAAAATTAAAGCGCTTTCAGCAATGACACACTCTGGGCAGATTTCAATTTCAGATGATTCTGGCCTGTGTGTGGATGCGCTGAATGGTGATCCGGGTGTTTATACGGCCGATTGGGCCGGCCCCACGCGGGATTGGAACATGGCGATGCGGCTTGTTGAAGAAAAACTGCAAGCTGTTGGTGCCGTTACTCCTGAACAGCGCAAGGGCCAATTTAAATGCACGCTGTGTGTAATGTGGCCGGATGGAGTGGAGCGCTATTACGAAGGTGTGGCACCCGGCATTTTGGTGTGGCCACCGCGCGGTGCGCTCGGGCATGGTTATGACCCTGTGTTTGTGCCCGATGGCCAAAGTCAAACTTTCGCTGAGATGACTCACGAGAAAAAGAATTCGCTCTCGCACCGTGGGCGTGCGCTGGAGAAATTGCTCAGTGACCTCTTCTGATTTTGGCATCTATATTCACTGGCCTTTCTGCAAGGCCAAATGCCCTTATTGCGATTTCAACAGCCATGTGCGCCACGGTGCTGTGGACCATATGAGTTTTGCGCAAGCGATTGTGCAGGAATTGAAATGGTTGCAGCAGAAATCTTTGGGCAAAAAAGTCACCAGCATTTTCTTTGGTGGTGGCACGCCATCGCTGATGCCACCTGTCGCTGTTGATTTGGTTTTGCAAAGCATTGCTTCATTGTGGTCAGTTTCAGAAACGGCGGAAATCACCCTCGAAGCTAACCCCACCAGTGTGGAGGCAGAGAATTTTCGCGGATACCGTGCAGCGGGCATCAACCGCGTGTCCGTCGGTGTGCAATCCTTGATCGAAGATGATTTGAAAGCGCTCGGCCGTCAGCACACGCCGGATGAAGCACTGAAAGCTTTTCGCCTTGCGGCAAAAATATTCCCACGTGTGAGTTTCGATTTGATTTATGCGCGTCCGCGCCAAGGTTATAAGCAATGGCGTGAAGAATTAGCGCGAGCGCTTTCCGAACAAGAAGGTCATATGTCGCTTTATCAGCTGACCATTGAACCTGAAACGCGCTACTTTGATTTGCACGCGGCAGGCAATCTGGTGATCCCTGACGATGATACGGCAGCTGCCCTTTATGACATCACGCAAGAACTCACCGATCGGCATGGGCTTGGCGCTTATGAAATTTCCAACCATGCGGCAACAGGCCATGAGAGCCTGCATAACCTCACCTATTGGCGCTATGGCGAGTATGCCGGGGCTGGTCCTGGTGCCCACAGCCGCTTGAGTGCAGGCAACAACCGACTTGCACTCAACACCGAAAAGCATCCTGAAACTTGGCGACAACTGGTAAATACTCAAGGTCATGGCTTCGTTGAGGAAACGGCATTGACAGAAGCTGAACAAGCGCCAGAATACCTGCTTATGGGAATGCGCATCACTGAAGGCATTGATATGAAGCGCTATGAAAGGCTCGCAGGCGTTCCTCTTGATCGTTTTAAAATCGCAGGCCTTGAAGGCCTTGGCTTTGTGCGGCAACACGAAGGCCGCCTGATGGCTACGCCGCGCGGTCGCCCTATTCTCAACGCGATTATTCGTGAACTGAATGGCTGAGCGCAGTTACCATATTGGGCCCAATCGCTTTGAAGCCCAAAGCATTGATGCAGGGCTTCATGTGGTGGCCACACCGATTGGTAATCTGGGTGACATCACCATCCGGGCCTTAAATGTTTTGGCGGCGGCTGATTATATTCTGTGTGAAGATACCCGCGTCACCTCGCGGTTGTTGGAACGATACGGCATTCGCAACACGATGAAGCCCTATCACGAACACAATGCCGAGAAAGTGCGGCCTGCAATTATTGCCGCTTTGCAAGATGGAAAATCATTTGCGCTGGTGAGCGATGCGGGTGTGCCATTAGTGTCTGATCCCGGCTACCGATTGGTGCAATCTTGCATCGCGGAAGGTCTTGCAGTTACAGGCGTTCCAGGGGCTTCAGCGGTGCTCACCGCGCTTGCTTTGTCCGGCCTACCAACGGATTGTTTCACCTTCATCGGTTTCCTACCGCAAAAGTCGAAAGCCCGTATCGATCTTCTTAATTCTTTCAAAAAGACACCTTCAACACTCATCGCTTTTGAAAGCCCGCACCGTATTGTTGATGCGCTGGCTGATGTGACCGCTGCATTGGGTGAGCGCCCCATCGCTATGGCCCGCGAACTCACCAAATTGCACGAAGAAGTGTTACGCGGCACGGCGGCCGAAGTGCGTGAAATTTTGGCGGTACGGGAATCTGTCAAAGGAGAAATCTGTTTGGTCATAGCACCCTCGCAAAATGAAAAGACAGAAATTTCCAACGACGAAATATCGGATGCAATCAATGCGGCTCTCGTCGAACACGCGCCGAGCAAGGCCGCCAATCTGGTGGCTAAGGCTTTGGGCCTGACCAAGGATGAGATATACGCCCGCATTCTTAAGCTTAAAGGCGACGATCAGTGAAACGCCAGCAGGCGGAAAAACGTGGGCATCGCGCGGAAGCTGCTGCTCTCCTTTTGCTCCGCCTCAAAGGTTACCGCCTTCTGGCGCGTCGTTTCAAATCGCACCATGGTGAAATTGATTTGATTGTGCGACGCGGCCAAACCACGGCCTTTGTCGAAGTGAAGGCTCGCAATACGCATGATGAAGCGATTACTTCGGTGACCGCTTATCAGTCAAAACGCATTGCGGCTGCAGCGGCGTTATGGATGACGAAAGACGCCATTGCTGCGCAAAGTTTTTGTCGATTTGATATTATCGCTGTGAATGCTTATCTTTGGCCCACACATATTGAGAATGCATTTTTGGGAGATCGCTGAACTATGAGTCTAAAAATTGCAGTTCAATCAGACCCGATTGAACTTTTCGATATTTCTGGTGATTCCACCTTTGCCATGATGCTGGCGGCCCAAGGTCGCGGCCATTCGCTGTTCATCTATCATGTGAAATCTTTGGCCTATGACAGCGGAACCCTTTCAGCTGAGGGCCATGATGTGAAAGTGCAAGATGTGAAGGGCACACATTTTGAATTGGGTCCGAAGAAACGGATTGATCTCTCCACACGAGATTCAATCTTCATGCGCCAAGACCCGCCTTTTGATATGGGCTACATCACCGCCACGCATTTGCTCGATATGATTCATCCAAAGACTTTGGTGGTGAATGACCCGACTGAAGTGCGCAATGCGCCAGAGAAATTATTTATCCTGAAGTTCCCCGATCTCATGCCACCCACGCTGATTACACGTGATGTGAAAGAACTCGAAAAATTTCGCCAGAACCATAATGATGTGATTTTAAAACCACTCTATGGCAACGGCGGCTCGGGCGTGTTCCGCACAAACAAGGCGGATCAAAATTTTTCATCGGTGCTTGAGATGTTTGCTGAGCTTTATGGCACCGAACCTTTTATCGCTCAGCAATATCTGCCAGATGTGCGCAAAGGTGATAAGCGCATTATTTTGATCGATGGCAAGGTGGCTGGTGCCATAAATCGCATTCCCGCTGAACATGACAATCGATCGAACATGCATGTGGGCGGTGTTGCTGCCCCCACCACCATGACCAAACGCGAACATGAAATCTGCGAAGCCATCGGCCCTGATCTTAAAAAGCGCGGACTTATATTTACGGGCATTGATGTGATCGGAGACTATATGACCGAGATTAACGTCACCTCGCCCACCGGCATTCGTCAAGTGAAACGCTTTGGTGGTGCTGATATTGCAGAACTGATTATGGATGCCATTGAAGCCAAGCGATGAGCAAGCTTACCACCATTGCCTTCGATGCCGATGACACGCTGTGGCACAATGAACGTCACTTCAAATTCACTCAAGCCATGTTTGTGGAACTGCTTGGCAACCACGCAGAGCCAGATCACATCCACGCACGCCTGCAAGCAGCTGAGCGCAAGAATTTAAAATTCTATGGGTTTGGAATTAAAGGATTCACGCTGTCGATGATTGAAACCGCCATCGAAGTGACAGGCGGCAAAGTGGATAGTAAAACCATTGCAAAGCTTTTAGATCAGGGTCGGGCAATGCTGCAACACTCTGTCGAACTCTTTCCCCATGTTCGTGAAACATTGGCATCTCTGAACCAAGATTATAAGTTACTGCTCATCACCAAAGGTGATCTGTTCGATCAAGAGCGCAAAGTGGCTGCCTCTGGCCTTGGCGATTTATTTCATGGCGTCGAAATTGTTTCGGACAAAACACCCGAAGTCTACGCGCAAATTTTCAAGCGCCATGGCACGGGCGCAGAGAACGGATTAATGGCTGGCAACAGTTTGAAATCCGATATTGTGCCAATGCTTAAAGCAGGAGGACGCGGAGTTTATATTCCGCATGAACTGACTTGGGAGTATGAACACGAAGAAGCACCTAAAAGTCATGCTCGATATTTTGAAATTGAACACCTGAGCCTTTTGTTGGAACTCGTTCACAGCTTTTGAGGGTTGATCTACCCTATTATCCATTTTACGGCGTCTTGAGTATTGCGTGGCACTCTTGTATGCCTCGCGGTTTGATGAAGAAGGAATATATTTTGCAATGGTTGTAAAACTCTACCGCGGTGATTTGCCTGCCGATTTTGATGCGGGAACGTCTGTCGCCGTTGATACTGAAACCCTAGGACTAAAGCCCGGTCGCGATAAGCTCTGTTTGGTGCAGCTTTCGACGGGAGATGGCAATGCCCATTTGGTACAGATTGATCGCGACACATTTTCGGCGCCAAATCTCAAGGCCTTGATGGCCAATCCTGCTGTGACAAAAATATTCCATTTCGCCCGTTTCGATGTGGCTGTGCTCAAACATTATTTGGGCGTTGATACGGCACCTCTCTATTGCACTAAAATTGCATCAAAGTTGGTGCGTACCTATACGGATCGCCACGGCCTAAAAGACCTAATCAAAGAATTGCTCGGCATTGAACTCAACAAACAACAACAAAGTTCTGATTGGGGTTCACATGTGTTGAGTGAAGCCCAGAAACAATACGCAGCTCTCGATGTGGTTTACTTGCATGAAGTGAAGGCTCGCTTGGACCAAATGTTGGAGCGCGAAGGCCGGGGTATTCTTGCTAAATCCTGTTTTGATTTTATTCCTACACGTGCGACCCTCGATCTTGCTGGTTGGTCTGAGGAAGATGTCTTCGCGCATTAAAGCTGGCACTGCCAGTGACGCAGAAAATTTGGCGAGGCGGGCCAATCTGCGAGTCAAAATGTCGAAGATTTTGGGCTTGAGTGCGGGCATTTTTGGGCTTGTAGCACTCACTGCATTCTTAATTCAGTCCGGTTTTTTCAATAATTTTCTGCCCCAGCAGGCTGTAGTTCCTGAAGTTCTCGAAAATGCGACTGTCATCAGTGGAACGGAGTCTCATATCTCGGGAATTGATAAGGAAAACCAACCTTATGAAATTGCCGCCAAAAAGGGTGTGCAAGACAAATCATCGGCACATTTGGTTCACTTGGAAACCGTCACGGGCGTATTTCATCGCCCTAATAATAAACAGGTGAACCTCATTTCAAATACGGCACTTTACAATGCAAAAACCAAAGGCATGACGCTGGTTGGAGATGTGGTTTTTGAGGAGCTCGGTCGTTTTAAGGCGCGAATGCAGAAGGCCAACGTAAACTTAGACGATAAAAGTCTTGTTTCAGACAGTCCAGTACATGTTGACATGGCAACGGGGACAGTTGAGGCTGACAGTTTGGAAATTATGGATAATGGCAAACGCTCATTGTTTAAAGGCCGCGTTAAAGCTGTGTTCGAGACCAATTAGAAATGGAGAGGCTGAATGAAGTCTAAAATTGCAAGTCTGGCGATCCTATTGAGCGCAACATTTCATGTGAATGTCGCCCATGCGGGAGACGCTGTGAATGTGGAAGCCGATCAGATGGAAGTGATCGATGCTGAACATCGAACAATTTTTAAAGGTAATGTGGTTGCTGTTCGACCCAAAGACTCCATTAAGAGCGATGTGATGATTGTCACCAGCACTGATGTAAAACAGCCAGATGGCACTATGAAATCTGTTACTGAACTCTTGGATGCGACAGGCAATGTGGTGATCACCACCAAAACACAGACGATTACCGGGTCTGCTGCTAAGTTTTACATTCAGAAAGATAAATTAGAGGTGACGGGCAATGTTATTGTGGTGCAAGGCACCAGCACCATTAAAGGCACACATTTGAATGTTGACTTAAAAACCAATCACTTACAGATGACGGGTGGGCGGGTCTCTAGTAGTTTTGTGCCAAAGTAAAAATTTTTACGCAATATTAAGATAAATGGAGCCTTACTGGGTGGCGCAAAACCAAGAACGACATACAAGACCTGCTCCCATGGCACCACGCGGTTTAACCCGTAAAGCGCCGTTTGAGCCTTCTAAACAGGCCTTGGAAGGACTTTCCGCTAACTTGCTCGCTAAGAGTTATGGCAAGCGGCCAGTCGTGAAAAGTGTATCGTTATCGGTTCGGCGTGGTGAGGCTGTTGGCCTTTTAGGTCCCAATGGTGCGGGCAAAACGACTGTGTTTTATATGATCACAGGCTTGATTGCAGCGGATCAAGGGGAGATAAAACTCGACGGCGTGGATATAACCAACCTGCCCATGTATCAAAGGGCGCGTTTAGGGATTGGCTATCTGCCTCAAGAAAGTTCGATTTTCCGGGGTCTCACGGTTGAAGAAAATCTGCGGGCGGTTCTTGAGCTCCATGAGCCCAAGAAGGCCGAACGAGAACGTTTGTTGCGTGAGTTGTATGATGAGTTCAGTATCTCCCATCTCCGGCATTCGCCGGCTGTTGCGCTCTCTGGCGGAGAGCGTCGGCGCGTGGAAATCGCAAGAGCCCTTGCCGCAAACCCCCAATTTATGCTCCTCGACGAGCCCTTCGCCGGGATTGATCCGATTGCGATCGGTGATATTCGCAAGTTGGTGCGACAGCTCACCTCTCGGGGAATCGGGGTGCTTATTACGGATCACAACGTTAGAGAAACCCTCGAACTTATCGATCGTGCGCTCATCATCCATGAGGGCCATGTCCTAACGCAGGGCACGCCACAGGAAATTGTTGATGATCCCGATGTCAGACGCTTCTATCTCGGTGAGGACTTCAGCCTCTAGAAGCGGAGTCTTATAATGGCGCTCATGCAAAGACTGGTGATGAAGCAGGGGCAATCCCTGGTGATGACGCCTCAACTCCAGCAAGCCATTAAGCTTTTGCAAATGTCCAATGTTGAGATTCAAGATTTTGTCGACTCTGAGCTTGAACGCAATCCTTTATTGGAACGCACTGAAGCGACGGCTGAAACCAAACCTTCCGAAACTGCTGTAGACCTGCCTGATGCGCCGTTCGGCGAGGAGGCCCATGGCAGTGATGGCGACGGGTCGGAATCGCCTTCAGATGGCGCGCCAACAAAATCAGATTCTGCCGGACCAATGCCTGATTCAAGTTACACATCGACGCGCAATTCTGGTCAGGTTTCGTTAGATGGTGAGGCTTATGATTTTGCAGCGAACATCAGCCGCGAGGTGACTCTGTCGGAACATCTCACCAGCCAACTAAATTTAAATTTTAAATCCGCCGCTGATCAGTTGATCGGTCAACATTTGATCGGAATGGTAAACGAGATTGGCTATTTAACCGCAGACACAGCATCGATTGCGGCAATGCTTGGAACTGATGTCGATCACGTTGATCGTGTTTTAGCAGTGCTCAAAACATTTGATCCGCCTGGTGTTTTCGCGGCTGATCTTAAAGACTGCCTTCGTATTCAACTGACTGAACTCAATCACTACGACCCGGCTATGGCCATGTTGCTGGAACATCTGCCTTTGGTTGCCAAACGCGATTATCCCGCGCTCAAAAACCTGTGCAAAGTGAGCCTCGAAGATATTCACGATATGATTGCCGAACTGCGCCAGCTTAACCCAAAACCGGGTCATGCCTTTGGTACCGAACCCGTAATGCCGGTGGTGCCTGATGTTTATGTTCGGGCTGCCAATGATGGCACTTGGATTGTAGAGCTGAATTCGGATTCATTGCCACGGGTTTTAATCAACAATCAGTACATGGCCAAAGTTTCTCGGGGCGCGCAAAAAGTCGAGGACAAATTATTCCTCAGCGAGTGTCATGCGCAAGCTTCATGGTTGGTGAAAAGTTTAGACCAACGGGCCAAAACAATTTTAAAAGTCGCCCGTGAAATAGTGAAGCAGCAAGATGCGTTTTTGGTTTTGGGTGTTCAACATTTACGCCCCATCACATTGAAGACGGTTGCTGAAGCTATCGAGATGCACGAGTCAACTGTGAGCCGTGTCACATCAAATAAATATATGGCGACACCACGTGGCAATTTTGAACTCAAATATTTTTTTACAAATGCCATTCAATCTGGTTCAGCCGATGGTGAATCTCATTCAGCAGAATCGGTGCGTCACCGCATCAAGGAAATGATTGCGATGGAAGCTGTTGAAGCCGTCCTTTCTGATGATGATATTGTCGCTGCCCTAAAATCTGAAAATGTAGAGATTGCTCGCAGAACTGTGGCTAAATACCGAGAATCACTAAACATCCCTTCCTCCGTTCAACGCCGCCGAGAAGCGCGTTCCAAACATTAAAAAATATTTATTTTTTTGCATTGAAGCTGTCTCTCCCTGTTGACGAAGCAGAAAACAAGGCCCATCTCTTAATCATCCGGATGGCTGGCAAGGAGAATAACCTATGCAAATAAAGATCACCGGCAAGCATCTCGACATCGGCGATGCATTGCGCACCCATATTGAAACCAAGCTCCAATCATTTCGTGAACGGTTTTTCGAAGGCTCTGTTCATGGCAATGTGACGCTCGAAAAACAACGTGGGCAATTTCTAACAGACTGCACATTGCATTTGGCTACCGGCCTTGTGTTACAGTCGCATGCACAAGACACTGCTGCAATGAGCAGTGCTGACGGCGCGTTATCGCATCTCGAGAAGCAGCTTAAAAAATATAAGCAGCGCCTGAAGGATCATCATCGGCACCCTCGTGAGGACCGCGTGGCGCGTGAAGCTTCGGCCTATGTCATTCAACAAGAAGACCATGACGATGATGTTGAGCTTGGCCATAACCCACCAGTGATTGCTGAAACTTCTGCTGTCATTCCAGAATTGTCGGTCGGTGAAGCGGTGATGCAGCTTGACATATCAACAACCAATTTTGTGCTGTTCCACAACAGCAAGGAAGGGCGTATTAACGTGGTTTATCGGCGGCCAGATGGAAACATTGGTTGGCTTGACCCGCGTCATTCCCCCGCGGTAAAACACTAATTTTACGAGAAGCATTTTACCTCATGAATCTTGCTGAAATCATTGATGCCCGCGCGGTGTTGCCACACCTAAAAGCTCAAAACAAAAAGCAATTGCTGCAGGAGTTGGCGCAAGCCATGGGTTCCGTTGTGGCAGTCGACCACCGCATTATTTTTGAAACCTTGCTCACCCGTGAAAAACTAGGTTCAACAGGGCTAGGCCAAGGCATTGCCATTCCCCATGGTCGCCTTCCCAATATCAAGCGCGTTTATGGCTTATTTGCCCGACTGGCTACACCAGTTGCTTATGACAGTGTGGATGGTGAACCGGTAGATTTGATTTTCGTGCTGCTCTCGCCTGATCAAGCTGGGGCTGATCATTTGACGGCGCTAGCCCGTATTTCCCGCCTATTGCGCGAGCCTGACACCATCAAAAAATTGCGCGGCACGGATAGCGCTGAAGGGCTTTATGCTATTTTGACAGAACCCACTGCTGCGGCCACAGCCAGCGCCGCTTAAGGCGATTTTGACTTTTCAATGAAAAGTCAAAACGCTCTAATGCACGCTGGCGGCAATGAGCTCATGGTCGTGGGCGCTGCCGATGGCTGCTTGATAATTCGGTGAAATCGAAATCGGCGCGCCGTTAGCGTTATACAAACAGAACAACTCTGCATTTGCAGGAACCTGCATTTGGTTGCCCAATAGCTTGGCTGCGGCAGCTGCCTCAATTTTCCGCACATAGGCAAACACCCCGCCCCCTAAATGGGCAAGATCTTCGGTGCTGATCACTGGTTTTTCAATTTTCGTCATGGCAGGCTCCAAAATCACTTCCTCAAGATATGTGAAACGAGATGTCACAATTCAAGTGACAAATTCTCCATTTCACCCGCTTGCAAAAAAACTGGTTTTAGCGTCAAGTGGGGCAAGGCTTGACCAGCCGGTTAAAAATCAGGGAGTACGATACATGTTAAAATCACTGCTCAGTGCAGCAGCACTTTCCACCCTTATGATGTCTGGCGCTTTTGCTGCTGACATGGGGCCTGCCATTGTTTTTGATATTGGCGGCAAGTTCGACAAGTCCTTCAATGAGTCCATGTTCAACGGCGCTGAAAAATTCAAAACTGAATCCGGCACCGCTTACGGCGAATTTGAAATTGCCAATGAAGCCCAACGTGAAGAAGCCATCCGCAACTTCGCTGATAAGGGCTATTCCCCCATCATTGCAGCTGGCTTTTCGCAAGCTGCTGCTGTTGAAAAAGTGGCAAAGGAATATCCAGATTTGAAATTTGCAATCGTTGATATGGTGGTTGATTTGCCAAACGTGGCGTCCATTGTGTTCAAAGAACAAGAAGGTTCCTATCTCGTCGGCATGGCCGCAGCCCTTGCTTCTAAATCAGGCAAGGTTGGCTTTGTGGGTGGCATGGACATTCCATTGATCCGTCGTTTTGGTTGTGGCTATGCGCAAGGCGTTAAAGCTGCAAACAAGGATGCAACAGTCTTCCAAAACATGACTGGTGACACGGGTGCTGCTTGGAACGACCCTGTTAAGGGTGGCGAAATCACCAAAGGCCAAATGGCCAAGGGTGCTGACGTTGTTTACGCAGCAGCAGGCGCTACTGGTCTTGGTGTATTGCAAGCAGCCGCTGATGGTGGAGCGCTTTCAATCGGTGTCGATGCCAACCAAAACTATCTGCATCCCGGCAAGGTTCTCACCTCCATGATGAAGCGTGTTGACGTTGCTGTTTACAACACCATGAAGGGCGGCGTTGCTGGTTTTAAGCCCGGCATTCAAGCTCTTGGTTTGAAAGAAGCAGGCGTTGACTATGCCATGGATGATAACAACAAAGCGTTGTTCACGTCCGATATGACTGCAAAGGTTGAGGCTGCAAAAGCTGACATCATTTCCGGCAAGCTTGAAGTGCATGACTATATGGCCGACAGCAAGTGCCCAGTTGAATAAGTAGAAGTTAGCCCTCCTTCAGAAATGAGGGAGGGCTTTTTTTGTATCTCCCATGACCCCAGCCATTGAACTCATTGGAATCGACAAACGCTTTGGCGCCGTACACGCCAACAATGATGTGTCCTTGTCGATCGCAAAAGCCTCTATCCACGGTATCGTCGGGGAAAATGGGGCTGGCAAATCGACCTTAATGTCGATCCTGTTTGGATTTTATGCCGCTGATAAGGGCGAGATTAAAGTTCAAGGCAAAACCGTCAAGATTAAATCCTCCACCGATGCAATTGCGTTAGGTGTTGGGATGGTGCACCAGCATTTCATGTTGGTTGATCCTTTTACGGTTTTGGAAAATGTTATTTTGGGTGCCGAAGGTGGCGCACTCATTGGCCCAGCATTGGCCAAGGCGCGGGCTGAACTAAAACGTCTCGCTGATGAATATGAACTGGATGTTGACCCTGATGCCATTGTGGGTGAGTTGCCCGTTGGCTTGCAGCAGCGCGTGGAAATTTTGAAAGCGCTTTATAGAGGCGCTGATGTTCTCATTCTTGATGAACCTACCGGGGTGCTGACCCCTGATGAAGCGGATCATCTGTTTCGCATTTTGAAGGTTTTGCGTGACCAAGGCAAAACTGTCATTTTGATTACGCATAAACTGCGCGAGATTATGGCGATCACTGACCATGTGTCCGTCATGCGGCGCGGTGAAATGGTGGCGACCAAAGAAACCAAAAAAACTTCTGTAGAAGAATTGGCAGAACTTATGGTGGGCCGGCGCGTGCTGCTGCATGTTGAAAAAGGTAAAGCCAATCCGGGCGAAGTTGTTCTTGAAGTTAAAAACTTGGTCTGGAGTGACCGCAAAGGCACAGCTCGCGTCGATGGGGTTTCCTTCACAGTGCGCAAAGGCGAAATTGTCGGCATCGCTGGTGTCTCGGGCAATGGGCAATCAGAATTGCTTGATGTGATTACCGGTATTGCCAAGGCCACATCTGGCACAGTGTTGTTTGAAGGCGAAGATGTGACGCAACTGCACGATCCTTCGATCTTGCGCCAACGGGGCATGGCACATGTACCGGAAGACCGCCAGCACCGTGGATTGATCACATCTTTCAGCGCTGCTGAATCTGCGATTTTGGGTTGGCAGAATGATGAGAAGCTTGGAAGCTCTTATCATCTCAACCGCAACGCTGTAATTGAACGCTGCCGCAAACAGATGGAAGAGTTTGACGTGCGGCCCGCTAACCCACTTTTGAAATCCGGTAAATTTTCCGGTGGCAATCAGCAGAAACTTATTTTAGCGCGTGAGATTGGGTCTAATCCTGATCTTCTGATTGTGGGCCAACCCACACGCGGGGTTGATATTGGGGCTATTGAATTCATTCACAAACGCCTCATTCAACTTCGCGATGTGGGCAAAGCGATTTTGTTGGTGTCAGTAGAGCTTGACGAAATCCGTTCGTTGTCAGATCGTATCCTCGTGATGTTTGCAGGCCGGGTGATGGGTGAACTTGATGCCTCAGCCGATGAGCGCGAATGCGGATTGCTAATGGCAGGTGTTGTTAAAGAGGCCGCAGAATGAGTGCGCGCGGTGAGTTACCAACATGGGTTGATGTGGGGATTATTCCGCTGCTCAATTTGATGATTGCGCTGGTGATCTCTGGTCTTGTGTTGGTAATCATTGGTGAAAATCCGTTTCAAGCTTTGGGCTTCATGCTGCATGGTGCTTTGGGTTCGCTCAAGGGCTGGTTTTATATTTTCTATTACGCCACTAATTTTATCTTCACTGGCCTTGCTGTGGCGGTGGCATTTCATGCGGGGCTGTTTAACATTGGTGGTGAAGGCCAAGCTTATACAGCGGGCCTTGGTGCGGCGACACCCGGGCTTTTGCTTGGGGCTGGCTTGGCTGCGGTATTACCCAGTGTGGTGTCACAACCGCTAACCATTTTGGCGGCTCTGATTGGCAGCATTCTAATAGGTGCGTTTTGGGCGTGGGTGCCTGGTTATTTGCAAGCCAAGCGCGGCAGCCATATTGTTATCACCACCATCATGTTCAATTTTATTTCGTCGAGCCTGATGGTTTATTTGATCAACAATGTATTTCGCCCCACCGGCAAAATGGCGGTGGAAAGCCGCGCCATCGATGATGCTTATATTTTTAATTTCCGTGAGCTGGGCCGCATGGTTGGCATGAAGTTGCCATCGTCACCATTGAACCCAGTAGTTTTCCTGGCGTTGCTGGCCGCTTTTCTGGTGTGGTATCTTTTGTGGCGCACCAAGCTTGGTTATGAAATTCGCACGGTTGGCGCCAACACCGATGCAGCAATCTATGCAGGAATAAAGCCGCAGCGCATTATTATGATTGCCATGGCTATTTCTGGCGGGCTTGCTGGCCTTTTGGCATTCAATGAAGTTCTGGGCGTGCAACACCGCTTGCTGTTAGACTTTGCGGGTGGTGCTGGTTTTGTGGGTATTGCTGTGGCGCTGATGGGCCGCTCTCACCCTATTGGCATTGTTCTCGCAGCGCTATTATTTGGCTTGCTTTATCAAGGCGGCACTGAGCTTTCTTTTGAAATTCAAACTATCTCACGCGATATGATTGTGGTCATTCAAGGCTTAGTTATTCTCTTTATGGGGGCGCTGGAAAATGCGTTCCGGCCTTATCTGTCAGCTCTGTTTTTCAAGGCGGAAGATTAAATGGATTTATCCCTGCTGCCTGAAATTTTAAGCTCCACCATTCGCATGTCGGTGCCGCTCATCCTTGCTTGTTTGGCTGGATTGTGGAGTGAACGTTCTGGCATTGTGGATATTGGTTTGGAAGGAAAAATGCTGGTGGGGGCATTTGCTGCCGCTGTTGCTGCATCCTATTTTGGTTCGGCGTGGATGGGTCTCATATTTGCTATTGTGATTTCGGTTCTCATGTCGCTCATTCATGGCTACGCATCAATCAGCCAGCGCGGCAACCAAGTGGTTTCAGGTGTGGCCATCAATATGTTGGCGGCCGGGCTTTGCGTGGTGATTGGCAACAGTTGGTATAAGCAGGGTGGACGCACGCCTGCGCTTGATGCGGGTTCTCGGTTTTTGCCAATCGATTTTCCGGGGCATGACGCCTTGTTTGCTTTGCCGATGATTGGCTTTCTTTCCAAAATTATTTTAGATCATTCCATTCTCACTTATGTGGCTATCGCTATGGTGCCTTTAACAGCGTGGGCCTTGGCTAAAACGCGGTTTGGTTTGCGACTTCGGGCTGTGGGTGAAAACCCACATGCGGTGGATACGGCTGGCATTTCAGTTTCCAAATTGCGTTATCAAGCAGTAATAATTGCTGGTATTTTGTGTGGCGTTGCTGGAACATATTTATCCACATCACTCTCTGCCAGCTTTGTGCGTGATATGTCGGCAGGGCGTGGCTTCATGGCGCTCACGGCTTTGATATTTGCCAATTGGCGTGCATGGCCTGCTTTATTTGCGTGTTTGCTGTTTGGTTTTTTGCAGGCGATTGCCAATTTCATGCAGGGTGCGCATGTGTTGGGCGTTGAAATTCCGGTGCAGTTCTTCAATGCCCTGCCTTATATTATGACGGTGATTTTGCTTGCGGGCTTTATTGGAAAATCCATTCCGCCACGCGCAGCGGGCATTCCCTATACCAAGGATAGATGATGCGTGAACTTATTGAAGCTGCGAAGGCCGCCCGCGCGAAGGCTCACGCACCTTATTCAAAATTTTATGTGGGGGCGGCAATGCGTGATGAGCGCGGCCAAATTCATGGCGGGGCCAACATGGAAAATGCCGCTTACCCGCAGGGTTGGTGTGCTGAATGCTCTGCTATTGCACACTTGATTATGGCTGGTGGAAAACACATTGCTGAGGTTGCTGTGTTAGGCAATGGTGATACGCTGTGTACGCCATGCGGGGGATGCCGCCAAAAAATCCGTGAGTTTGCAAAGGGTGATGTGAAAATTCATTGCTGCACAGAACAGGGCAAATTGATCCGCACATTTACGCTGGACGAATTATTGCCAGCCTCATTTGGCCCAGAAAATCTCGCCTAATTATTCAATGAAACATTTCACTTTGCCCGTGGCTTTCAAATAAGCGCCTTCCACTTGGTTGGCTGGAGGCTCGGTGTAAAATATCGTCAACCGATAATCACCTTCATAAGTGCCTTCATCGTCAGAGGCTTTTGTCACAATTACCAATTCATAGGTTCCATGCGGCGTCTCACCTTCGCGCTCCAAATAGAAATGGAGGCGAAAATCTGGATGATCAATCCAGCTATGGGCAAGATGAGTTCTGAGATCAAGCTCCTGAAGATCGTTCGGCGTTCCCTTAATTTTAAGTATTGCATGGGCTTGTAAGTTCAAGATGGGTGCCCCCATGCCGGTGCCCAAGGCGCTTTCTGCTTCAAATTGCAGATTGCTGTCGTCAATTTCGCAAGAAAAACCACCTGTGGCCAAGGCTGGTGAATTCAGTCCAAGCAATAACAATAAAGAAGTGAAAATCAGCTTCATGCGTGAAAGATAATCTAGTTATTCTAACGAGGCAATTCTTTCGTTTAAGAAAACCCGTGTTATAGTCCCTTCCATGAACCTCTCACAGAAATTGCAAAATCGCACGCCAAAAATTGCCATTATCCTCGGCTCGGCCCTTGGATCCGTGGTTGAAGCCGTGCAAGACCCGTTAATTATTCCGTACACGGAGCTTTCCGGATTTCCGACGCCGAAAATTTCCGGTCATGCGGGGAAACTTTATGTTGGAGAAATTGGGAGCGTGGAGATTGCTGTGCTAGCGGGCCGGGCGCACCCCTATGAAAGTGGTAATGCAGGTGTGATGCGGCCCGCCTTGGATCAACTCAAAGCGGCTGGCATTGAGACTTTGGTTCTCACCAATGCGGCAGGCTCGCTCAAAGCTAGTATGATGCCCGGATCCCTTATGGTGCTGACGGATCATATCAATTGTGCGGGCATGAACCCGTTGATTGGACAGCATGGTGATGAAAATTTTGTATCAATGACCAATGCTTATGATGCTGATTTGCGCAAAGCCATGCTGGCTGCTGCAAAGAAAGAAAAGATCGCGTTGAAGCAGGGGGTTTATTGTTGGTATTCTGGCCCATCATTTGAAACACCTGCCGAAATTCGTATGATGCAAATTATTGGCGGCACGGCCGTGGGCATGTCCACCGCCCCTGAAACAATAATAGCACGCAGGTTGGGCATGAAGGTTGTGGCTGTTTCCATCATCACTAATTTGGCGGCTGGCATTAAAGGCGCATCGCCCTCTCACGAAGAAACCAAACGCGAAGGCGCAAAAGCCGCAGGCAATATGCAACGCCTGCTCACGCGCTTCTTCAAGGACATGAAATAATGCTGCCGCAGGAAGTTATCCGCGCCAAGCGTGATGGCCGCGCGCTCACCGGTTCTGAAGTGAGTGAATTCATCACGGGCCTTACAAATGGCTCGGTTTCAGAAGGCCAAGTGGCGGCTTTTGCTATGGCAGTTTTTTTCAAGGGCATGAGTGCTGATGAAGCTGTGGGGCTGACACTGGCCATGCGCGATTCAGGCACAGTGCTGACTTGGGATTTACCTGGGCCTGTGGTGGACAAGCACTCAACGGGCGGCATTGGCGATAATATCTCCTTGATGCTGGCCCCAATGCTTGCCGCCTGTGGCTGTTTTGTGCCGATGATTTCGGGCCGTGGCCTTGGCCATACGGGTGGCACATTAGATAAGCTTGATTCCATCCCCGGATATAACACCGCTCCCGATCTCGCCTTGTTTCGCAAAGTAACACGCGACGTGGGCTGCGCCATTATTGGGCAAACTGCTGATCTGGCTCCGGCCGATAAGCGGCTCTATGGCATTCGTGATGTGACGGCAACCGTTGAATCTGTGCCGTTGATTACCGCTTCAATTCTCTCCAAAAAATTGGCGGCAGGTTTGCAGCATTTGGTGATGGATGTAAAAGTGGGTTCGGGTGCGTTTATGGAGAAGCGCGAAGATGCTGTGGCTCTCGCCAAATCTTTGGTCAGTGTTGCCAATGGTGCGGGTCTTAAGACGACTGCTCTGATCACCGACATGGATGAGGCTTTGGCTCATAGTGCTGGCAACGCTTTGGAAGTGCTGCACGCAGCCCATTATCTTAACGGCACGCTAACCAATAGCCGACTTGAAAAAATTTTAAATGCACTAGGTGCGGAACTTCTGCTCTCCACAGGATTGGTTGCAAGTTTGGAGGAAGGTGAAGTGAAGCTCGCTTCTGTGCTTTCATCTGGCCAAGCGACAGAGATTTTTGCGCGTATGGTGGCAGAGCTTGGTGGCCCCACAGATTTTATGGAGCGGCCAGAATCTTATTTGGCGCCCGCGCCCATCATTCGCCCAATCTATTCAAATGCTGAAGGCTTGGTGACTTCGCTTGCCACGCGCCAGCTTGGCCTTGCGGTGATTGAGCTTGGCGGCGGGCGGCGTGTTGCTGCTGATAGAATTGATCACGCAGTTGGGCTCTCTCATATCTTGGGTAAAAATTTCCGCAGTGATTTTGAAACACCCTTGTGCACGGTGCATGCACGGGATGAACAAAGTTTTGAACGCGCAGCTCAAATTATTCGTGCGGCTTACGCGATTGGGGAAGGCTCTGCGTCATGGCAACCCATTCTGGAACGTATCACCGCATGAGCCGCGCATTCTTGTTTGTGATGGACTCGGTTGGCATTGGTGGTGCGCCTGATGCAGCAAGCTTTGGCGATGAAGGTTCAAATACTGTTGGGCATATTTCCGATCGGATGAAACTTCATGTTCCAAATCTCACGGCATTGGGTTTGGCAAAAACTGTGAAGGCCGCAAGTGGTTCTGCTCATGGGCTTGATGTGAACACTGCCACGCATGGCTCATGGGGATTTGCCACCGAAGTCAGTCAAGGCAAAGATACAATCACGGGCCATTGGGAAATGGCTGGAGTCCCCTTGCAATTTGCTTGGGGATATTTCCCTGAAACTATTCCAGCTTTTCCAGAAGGCTTGATGAATGAGATTGTCTCGCGTTGCAAGCTGCCGGGCCTGCTTGCCATGTGCCACGCTTCCGGCACGCAAGTGATTGAGGATTTTGGTGAAGAGCATGTGCGCACCGGTAAGCCCATTATTTATACATCAGCTGACTCGGTTATTCAGATTGCAGCGCAAGAGGAAAGCTTTGGGTTGCAGCGGCTTTATGATGTGTGCCAAGTGGCGCGGGACCTGACATTTGAATTAAACATTGGTCGAGTTATTGCGCGGCCATTTCTCGGTACCGTAGCTAAAAATTTTGCGCGTACCGGACATCGTAAAGATTATGCAGTGCTGCCACCTTCACCAACGCTTCTTGATGTTTTAACCAAGGAGGAACGTAAGGTGATTTCAGTTGGAAAGATTGGCGACATCTATGCCCATTCGGGAACTGGCAAGGAATTTAAAGCATCCGGCAATGCAGCTCTCATGGCTGAAACATTAACTCATATGGATGATCTTGCTGACGGTGGATTTTTGATGACCAATTTTGTCGAGTTCGACACTGAGTATGGTCATAGGCGAGATGTTGTGGGCTATGGTCATGCCATCGAAAGATTTGATGCAATGCTGCCTAATGTTCTAGCCAAATTGAAACCCGATGATTTGTTGATTATCACCGCTGATCATGGCAATGACCCAACATGGCATGGCACTGACCACACGCGTGAGGCTATTCCGATTTTGTGCAATCAGAATTTTACAATTGGTCACCGCAAAATATTTTCCGATATCGGACAAAGCATTGCTACCTGGCTGCATGTTCCTGCTCTGACAGCGGGCACAAGTTTCAGCACGCCACCACGTTGACGGCGAGACCCCCTGTGGACGTTTCCTTATAACGCTCGCTCATATCTTGGCCGGTTTGGCGCATGGTTTCCACACAACTATCGAGCGGCACCAAATGCGTGCCATCCCCACGCAAAGCCAGCGAGGCCGCAGTAACAGCTTTGACTGCGCCAAAAGCATTGCGCTCAATGCAGGGCACTTGCACCAATCCGCCCACCGGATCACAGGTCATACCGAGGTGATGTTCGAGAGCAATTTCGGCGGCATTCTCAACTTGTTCGTTGGTGCCGCCCAAGGCCGCACAGAGCCCTGCTGCAGCCATGGCGGAGGCTGAGCCCACTTCACCTTGGCAGCCCACTTCAGCGCCTGAAATTGACGCATTGTGTTTGATGATGCCGCCAATGGCTGCAGCAGCGAGCAAGAAGATGCGGATGCCGTTTTGGTCGGCACCGATGCAGTGATCGAGATAATAGCGGATGACCGCGGGCACCACGCCTGCAGCGCCATTGGTGGGGGCTGTGACCACTTTGCCGCCGCCCGCATTTTCTTCATTAATGGCCATGCCGTAGACCGATAGAAAATCCATCACTCTATGTGGCTGCATTGAATTATCGCCTTGCTCACTTTTGAGCTTTGCAAAAATTTCGGCCGCGCGGCGTTTCACTTTCAAGCCGCCTGGCAGGGTTCCAGTTTGGCGAAGGCCGCGCTCCATACAGGCGTTCATGGCATTCCAAATGCGGTCAAGACCTGCATCAAGTGTCGCATCGTCAATCGAAGCCGTTTCGTTAGCACGCTTCATCAAAGCGACTGACTGGCCACTTTGGTTTCCCATGGCCAGCATTTCGGTGGCATTTTTGAAGGGATACGGAACGTTAAGAACTGGGATTGCGTGCGATATGTCTTGAGCGCGTTCCGCTTGAGTGAGAACAAAACCACCGCCGATTGAGAAATAAGTTTCGGCTAAAATTATTGCCTCTTGAGCATCCAGCAATCTGAACACCATACCATTGGCATGGTCTTTCAAAGCGGGACCGTAATCGAAAATCACATCCGCAGCTTCGCTAAAATTTATGGTGTGGGTTTTGGTCAAGCGCACTGAAGTGGTCGCCGCCAGAATTTCATCAACTTTGTCGGGGTCAATATCTTGCGGATTTTCGCCAGCGAGGCCAAGCACCACGGCCTTATCCGTGCCGTGACCCTTGCCTGTGAAGGCGAGTGAGCCGTGCAGCGTGGCAGTGAGACGCACAGCTTTCGAAATATCGGCATTGGCGGCCAGTTGCAAAAAAAGATGTGCGGCGACCATCGGCCCCATAGTGTGCGACGATGAGGGGCCAATGCCAATCTTAAAAAGATCAAAAACGGATAAGAACATGATCAAATCTTAGGCGCACTTTTGCGGCTGACAAGTCACTTCTAACCACTAAAACGTTAAAAACCGTCAGAACTTAAACCGGACGCACTTCCGAAACTTCTGGCACAAAATGACGCAACAGGTTTTCAATGCCGTGCTTAAGTGTGGCGGTGGAACTCGGGCAACCGGCACAAGAGCCTTTCATGTTCAAATAAACAATACCTTCTTTGAACCCCTTGAAGGTAATATCGCCACCATCTTGGGCAACAGCGGGGCGCACGCGTGTGTCGAGCAAGTCTTTGATGGTCTTTACGATCTCGGAATGCTCTTCCTCAAAGAACTCATCACCTACCATTTCAACGACACCAGCGTCCGACAGCACTGGAGCGCCAGACACATAATGATCCATGATCAATCCCAAAATCGCTGGCTTCAAATGCTGCCATTCGCCTGCGCCTTTGCTTACCGTGATGAAATCATGGCCTAAAAACACGCCTGATACGCCAGAAACACTGAATAGTTTCTCCGCCAACGGTGACTCTATGGCATCAGCCGCTTTTTTATATTCACGGGTGGAGCCCGGCAAAACCGGTTTACCCGGAATGAACTTCAAAGTGGCGGGGTTTGGCGTGGCTTCAGTTTGAATAAACATGGATTGATCCTCTGTGTCCTATATAGGCTAGATTAGAATAGTTTTAAAGTAAGAATCACGAGACAATGAAACCGACCAGTTTACGCACATCGCGCATAATGGGGGCGGCAATGGCGCGGGCGCGGGCCGAACCATCAGCCAACACGGATTCCACATAGGCTTGCTCGGCTTGCAGGCGCTTAGTTTCTGCCGCAATGGGAGCCAATTTTTCGACTGCCAAATCTGCCAGTGCATTTTTCAATCCTGAAAACTGCCCGCCACCAAATTGACCAAGCACTTCTTGCGCTGTTGATCCTGAAAGGGCTGCAAAAATGCCCACCAGATTTTCAGCTTCGGGACGGCTTTTCAGGCCCGCAATTTCCGACGGCAACACATCCATATCAGTCTTAGCTTTGCGGATTTTCTTGGCAATATCATCGGTCGAATCCGTTAGATTGATGCGCGACAAATCTGACGGATCAGATTTCGACATTTTCTTGGTGCCATCACGTAAGCTCATCACGCGCGTGGCTGGCCCCGTGATCATGGGTTCTGGTTGCGGGAAAAAATCACCGTTAAAGCCAGCTTCAGCTATGGCTTCGGCATAATCATTGTTGAACTTGGCAGCAATATCACGGGCCAATTCCAAGTGCTGCTTTTGATCTTCGCCGACGGGCACATGGGTTGCTTTGTAGCCCAGAATATCTGCAGCCATCAGATTAGGATAAACATAAAGACCCACAGAAGCCGCCTCTTTATCCTTGCCGGCCTTATCCTTAAATTGCGTCATGCGGTTCAACCAGCCAAGGCGCGCAACGCAGTTAAACACCCACGCAAGCTCCGCATGTTCCGGCACTTGGCTTTGGTTGAAAATGATTGAGCGTTTCGGGTCTAGTCCACAAGCGAGATAGGTCGCCGTCACATCACGAATGGCTTGACGCAGCGCTTTGGGATCCTGCCACTGGGTGATGGCGTGCATATCAACCACGCAATAAATGCATTCATTGGTTTCCTGCATTTTAACCCAATTGAGCATGGCACCCAAATAATTGCCGAGATGTAAATTGCCGGTGGGCTGCATTCCTGAAAAAACACGAGGGGCAAAAGTGGTCATGGTCATACTCATTCAAAGTTCAACGCCTAAGGGCGGCCTTTAATTCAGAAATTCGAAAAGCGCCAGAAATTTGCGCGGCGGCAAAATAACTGGCTATACCTGCGGCAAACAGAACTCCAAGTCCCCAGAGCGATGTTATGAAGCTTGAGCCTTCGGCGAAGTTGGCTTGCAAAATCCAAGCTCCACCTAACAGCACTGCGGCCATTGTGAGTGTGGAGAGGATAATCAATGGCAAGCGTCTCATGCTGCGGACATCAAAGAAAAAATGACCAAGCTGGCGCAGGCGCACATAGAGCTGCAAGGCATTGACCCAAGCTGCCAGACTTGTAGCCATGGCAATGCCCACATGACCGAAGAATCGCGACAAGACTAGGCTGGCGATAATATTCACAAACACCGAAATGATTGCAAAGCGCATCGGCGTTTTGGTGTCTTCGCGGGCATAGAAAGCAGGTTGAAATACTTTGGTAAGTGCAAAGGCGGGTAAGCCCGTTGCAAAAGCCATGACAGCAGGAGCGACGGATTGCGTGTCGCTGAAATGAAAAGCGCCATGTTCAAACACAGTGTGCAAAATTGGCGCAGCCAGAGTGATCAAGCCAGCAGTAGCGGGCAAGGTGAGAAATAGAGATAATTCAAGCGAGCGATTCTTAGCGTCCAATGCGCCAGCCACATCACCTTCACGCAGTTTGCGTGACAGCGTGGGCAGCAACACCACGCCAATGGCCACACCAATCACACCCAGTGGCAATTGATAAAGCCGTTCGGCATAATAAAGGAAGGCCACGGCTTGGGGCAGACTGGTTGCAATCATGGTGGCGATCAACAAATTGATTTGCATTATGCCACCAGAAATAATTCCGGGCACACTCAGGCTGACTACACGTTTTACATCGGGCGTCAGTTTTGGCCATGACGGAAAAAACGACATGCCTGCACGGCGGCAAGCCACGGCCAATAAAATAAATTGCGCAACACCAGAAATTGAAACACCAACGGCAAAAATATAGCCCGTGGTGGCTGAGTTTCCGGTTCCCAAAAACCACACCACAATGTTTGATGCGATCATTACAAGGTTGAGTAAAATTGGTGCAGCAGCCGCAGCAGTGAAACGATTGAGGCTGTTGAGCACGCCGCCTTGCAAGGCCGTGAGTGACATAAACAATAGATAGGGAAAACACATTTGAGTGAGTTTGACTGCAAGATCAATTTTTTCAGGCGTTCCGCTGAATCCTGGCGCAATCACATAGATCAACCACGGCATGAGCAACATCGCCCCCGCCGTAAAAATCACCATCCATGCGAGGAGTGCTGAAAAAACCTCTTGCGCAAAACTCTGCGCAGCGGGCATGCCCTCACCTTGTACACGTTTTGCAAATAACGGAACAAAGGCCGAGTTGAAGGCGCCTTCAGCAAAAAGCGTGCGGAACAAATTGGGAAAGCGTTGCGATACAAAAAAAACTTCGGCGACCAGACCCGTTCCAAGCGTAAAGGCGACGAGCTGATCGCGCACAAAACCCAGTACGCGGCTCACTGTTGTATATCCACCAACTTTAGCGACTGAGCGAATGAGTGACATAGGGCTTCAAACTTTCAAGTTCAGAATCAGGCCGTAATCTGCACATCAGCACTAGGCGGTGCCAGCACACTCATCAATGAGTTTTCAATTTGCATTTTGCGGTTCTCATTTTCAATTTTAGCCCCTGTCAAATCCGTAACATAAAAAACGTCGATCACTTTTTCGCCGAAGGTGGTAATATGCGCGGAGGCAATGTTGAGATTAAGATGGAACAGCGCCTCGGTTAGCCCGTGTAAAAGGCCCACACGATCAAGACCATTAATTTCAACAACGGTATATTTGTTGGAAGGGCCGTTATCGATGATCACGCGCGGTTCCACTTTAAAAGCCAAGGCACGGCCTTGCGCGTATTGGGCCCCAGCCAAGGCTTCACGCAAACGTAATTGACCATGCAAAGTTTTGCTGATGGACTCGCAAACGCGATTGGCCCTGCGGCGTTCATCGGACTCACTTTCATATTCGCGCTGAAGCAAAATCGTATCGAGAGCCATACCGTCAGTCGTTGTAAAAATTTGTGCGCCAATAATATTGGCGCCCGCTGCGGCGCATGCACCTGTGACCAAAGCCAACAAACGCGGATGATCAGGAGTATAAACCGTAATCTCTGTCACGGCAGCAAAAGCATCCGTGTGAATGTCGGTCGCCGCCTCGCCTGTCACAGCCTTATCAATCAGTATATGGTGGCGCTGTTGACGCTCGACTGCCACGTTCAACCAATAGGCATCATAATGGCGGGTGGTTGCAGTTTTCTTCTTTACTTCATCCCACAGAGGAAAGTGTTCGAGGAACTGATTTTGTGCAAATTGGACGCGGTCCTTGCGGGAGACGGCCGTATGTCCACCAGAAAGCATCGGTTCTGATTCAGCATATAAAGTTCGCAGCAATTGACCTTTCCAACCATTCCAAACCCCGGGTCCAACGGCCCGAATATCCGCAACTGTAAGAATAAGAAGCAGCTTTAGAAGCTCTGGGCTTTGCACAACTGCGGTAAAATCTAAAATGGTTTTGAAGTCATTCAAATCACGCATCTGCGACGTTTCACTCATCAGCAAATGATGGCGGATGAGCCAAGCTACGGTTTCAGTTTCTGCAGGCGTTAAACCTAAGCGTGGGCACAAGTCACGGGCTATTTGTTCGCCCGCAATACTGTGATCTTCCTTTCGACCTTTGGCGATGTCGTGAAGCAAGGTTGCAACATAGAGCGTACGACGCGAGGTAAGTGTTGGAAACAACTGCACGGAGAGTGGATGATCGCCTGATAAATTGCCGCGTTCCAAATCTGAAAGAATGCCAACCGCGCGGATTAAATGTTCGTCGACTGTATAGTGATGATACATGTTGAATTGCATCATCGCCACGATCTTACCAAAGTCAGGAATAAAACGACCCAAAACACCCGCTTCGTTCATCATGCGCAACAAAGTTTCAGGCGTTGTGCTGGTGGTGAGAATGTCCAGAAAAAGTGAGTTGGCCTCAGAATTGTTGCGCAAACTATCATCAATGAGACGTAAAGATTTGCGCAATTCCTTCAGTGCATCAGGATGAATTTCCAATCCCCTATCGCTGGCCAGTTTGAAAATGCGCAACATATTAACGGGGTCACGAGTGAACACATCTTCAACCGCAACGCTGATGCGGCCCGTCTCCAATTTGAAGTTTATATTGCCTTTAAAAGTTGTTGTTTTGCTCGGCAAAAATTTACCCAGGATGCGCGATAACGATGGCGCATCCTTGAACTGTTTTGCTTCCAAACTGGCGCAAAAAATGCGTGTGAGATCGCCTACGTCTTTTGCAATTAAGAAATAATGCTTCATAAAACGCTCAACATGCTTGAGGCCATGATGCGTTTTGTAATTCAGTCGCTCGGCCAATTCAGATTGGCGATCAAAACTTAATTTATCTTCGCCACGCTTGGCAATGAAATGCAAATGGCAGCGCACAGCCCAGAGAAAGTCTTCGCATTTTTTGAACCGAGCCAGTTCAGATTTTGTGAAGGCACCTTTGTCGGCCAACTCTTCGGTGGTATTGGCATTGAAAATGAACTTGGCAATCCAGAACAAAGTATGCAAATCACGAAGGCCGCCTTTACCATCTTTTAAATCAGGCTCCACGGCATAACGACTTTGGCCTGATTTGGTGTAGCGCAAATCCCGCTCAGCCAATTTTTCAGCAACAAATTTTTTAGCGCCCCCTGCGACTATTTCTGATCTAAATCGTTGTACTAATTCGTTGAAAAGTTTTTCATGCCCACAAATGAAACGAGCCTCCAAAATTGAAGTGAGAATGGTATTATCTGTCTTTGCTAGGCGCAAACAATCATCAATGTTGCGTGTGGCGTGGCCCACTTTTTGACGTGCGTCCCACAAAGCATAAAGCAAAAATTCAACAATCTGCGCGGCGCGGCCATCGGCTTTGCCCGTTAGCAAAAACAGAAGATCAATATCGGATCCGGGGGCCAATGTGCCACGGCCGTAACCACCCACGGCAACGACCGACAATCCGGTAGGTTGGGGTCCCGGGAATACTACATCACTCGCATATGTAAAAACCCTGCGAATAATGGCATCTTCTGTATTCGATAGATGCTCAGCGCATTGTGTGCCTTGACCATTTTTCATCAAATCGACTTCGGCAAGCTCCCTTGATTCCGAGAGACAGGCTTTAATCAAGCTTGAAATTTCAATGCGCAGCGGCAGCACTTCTTTTTTTGGAAGTGCGGCAAGGGCTTCAAAAAATTTGGCTTCAGGCGTCATTATTGATCCGGCTTTTTGGAAAGTTGTTGCAATTCATAGATGAGGCTGAGGGCTTCACGCGGCGAGATATCATCAGGATGCAGCGTATTTAGGCGATCGCGTAATTCATCTTTTTTCAGTTCCATTGAGTGCGATTTTAGGGCGGCCGAGAACAGCGGAAGTTCGTGTACAAGATTGGTTTTTTTTGGCTGGCCACGGCCTTCTTCCAAACGCTTGAGCACTTCTGTTGCTCGCGCAATGACCGGCGTCGGCAGGCCTGCTAATTTTGCGGCTTGAATGCCGTAAGAGCGTTCAGCGGTCCCCGCGCCCACTTCATGCAGAAATATTATATCGCCTTTCCATTCTTTCACTTTCATGGTCGCGCAATGCAGGTGTTTCAGAGTGACGGCGAGGGCCGTGAGTTCGTGATAATGCGTGGCGAATAATGCGCGGGCTTGATTGACATCATGCAAATGTTCCAGCGTTGCCCAAGCAATTGAGAGACCGTCATAAGTGGCCGTACCCCGTCCGATTTCATCGAGAATCACGAGTGAACGCGGCGTTGATTGATTGAGAATGGCAGCGGTTTCAATCATCTCCACCATGAAGGTTGAGCGCCCCCGCGCCAAATCATCGGCGGCACCCACACGGCTATAGAGACGGTCCACACAGCCAATATGAGCGTGGGTGGCGGGCACAAAACATCCTGCTTGGGCGAGGATAGCGATCAAAGCGTTCTGCCGCAGGAAAGTGGATTTACCAGCCATGTTGGGACCGGTGAGCAGCCATAGTCGCTTATGGTCTTCGCTTAAATCACAATCATTGGCTGCGAAGTTTTTATCTCCCATAGCGCGCAAGGCTTCTTCAACGATGGGGTGTCTGCCCCCTTCAATTTTGAACGAGAGGCTTTGATCAACAATGGGCCGCACATAGCGCCGCTCCCTCGCCAAATGCGCAAAACTCAGATGCACATCAATTTCAGCCAAGGCCATGGCGGCGGCGGATAGAGTTTGGCGGGCTTCGGTCGCCTCAGTCACAAAAACTTTAAAGTGATCAAGTTCCATAGCCAAAACGCGAGATGCGGCGAGCGCTATTTTCTGCTCCAATTCGCCAAGCTCAATGGTGGTGAAGCGGGTGGCACTGGCGATTGTTTGGCGGTGAATAAAGCGATTGGTATCATCGGAAGATTTTAGAATTTCGGCCTGCTGCGCTGTCACCTCTATGAAATATCCAAGCACATTGTTGTGCTTCACTTTAAGGCCGCGAACGCCGCTGGTTTGGGCATAGTGGGCTTGGAGAGCGGCGATCACTTGGCGGGTGTCGTCACGCAGTTTTCGGTTTTCATCAAGCTCCGACATAAAGCCAACTGCTATGAAACCACCATCACGGGCGAGCAAAGGCAATTCGTCGGCCAGAGCTTTTTGGAGGTCTTGCACCAAGTGGTGCGGAGCAGCGGCTAAAATTTCGCATAAATGAAGCAAACGCTGCGGCATGGCGGCAAGTGCGTTTTGCGATTGTAATTTGCTCTGTAAAATTTTGACTGCGAGCAGACTGTCACGAATGGCACCAAGATCGCGCGGGCCACCGCGACCGCTGGTCAATCGTGCCAATGCTCGTTCAAGATCGGGCATCGATTTGAGAGCAGTGCGAAGATCGGCACCGAGGTCTTCATCGCCATGGAAATGTGAGACTACGTCCAAGCGTTGATTGATCACCACCGGATCAGCCAAAGGCCGTGCTACAACATCAGCCAATAATCTAGTGCCGCCAGCGGTCACTGTTTCAGTAATACAATCCAGTAGGCTGCCTTTACGCTCTCCGGATTGGCTGCGTGTGAGTTCAAGATTGGTTCTGGTGGCGGCATCGATCAACAACCCGGCTTCAGGCGCTTCACGGCGCGGCGGGCGGAGGTAAGGAACGTTGCCCACTTGGGTGATGTTGATATAGTCAATCAGTGCGCCCAGCGCTGCCACATCAATACGGCGGAAATCGCCAAAGGCCTCCAAGGTTTCAACACTAAAATGTTTTTTGAGGCGGTGTTCGGCGGCTGTACTTTCAAAGCGACTGGCTGCCATCGGGGTAATGGAAGCGCCTGATTGTGTGAGTAAAGCATTCAAATTGCTATCATTAAAAAATCCATCATTCACCAAAATCTCGGACGGATTTAGCCGCGCAAGATCAGATGACAGTCGATTTTCATCGGTTGCCGTGACGGCAAGTTCGCCTGTTGAAATATCGGCGAAAGCCAAGGCCATGTCACCCGTACCCTTGGAACCTGTGAGCGCTGCTAAATAATTTCGGGCTTTTGAATCGAGAAGTGAATCTTCGGTGAGGGTGCCCGGTGTGATCAGCCGCACCACATCTCGGGCCACTACAGATTTGGCTCCCCTTTTTTTTGCTTCTGCGGGGTCTTCTATTTGTTCGCATATGGCGCAGCGGTGACCAAAGCGAATAAGCTTTTGCAAATATTGATCCAGCGCATGAACCGGAACGCCACACATAGGAATATCGGCACCCTTGTGCTTGCCGCGCTTGGTGAGGGCAATTCCTAATGTAGCCGACGCCTTTTCGGCGTCCTCAAAAAACAACTCAAAAAAATCGCCCATGCGGTAGAGCAACAGTGCATCAGGATGGTTTTTCTTGATCGCATGATATTGTGTCATCATGGGCGTGGGCGCACTTTCTAAAGCGAGTGGTGCACCGTTTTCCGTGATTTGGCTTACTTCCATGGCGATCACATATCAGATATGAGGTTGTTCTTACTATTGCTCTTTTGATCCGTTATCAATTGAGTTAGGATCGATTTATCATACAAATAAACAGGTGAAGTTTAACATGAGCAAAGTTCCAGCCCGCCCCTCCTTCACTGATGAAGAAGCCCTACAATTCCATTCGCGTGGCAAGCCCGGAAAACTGGAGATAACACCGACCAAGCCGATGGCCACGCAGCGGGATTTATCGCTGGCCTATTCGCCAGGCGTTGCGGTTCCGGTGAAGCGGATCGCCGAAAACCCTGATGCGGCTTATGATTATACATCCAAGGGCAATTTGGTTGCCGTCATCACCAATGGTACGGCAATTTTAGGCCTTGGTGATTTGGGTGCCCTTGCGTCCAAGCCTGTGATGGAAGGCAAAGCTGTGTTGTTTAAGCGCTTTGCTGATGTGGATTCGATTGATCTTGAGGTGGACACCAAAGACGTCGAAGAGTTTATCGGCGCGGTCCGTTATCTCGGACCTTCATTTGGCGGCATTAATCTGGAAGATATTAAAGCTCCTGAATGTTTCATCATAGAACAGCGCTTGCGCGAGTTGATGGATATTCCAGTGTTCCATGATGACCAGCATGGCACTGCAATCATTGCCACAGCGGCCTTAATCAACGCATTACACATCACAGGTCGCGATCTTAAAACCTGCAAAATTGTGTGCAATGGAGCGGGTGCTGCAGCCATTGCCTGTGTCGAACTTGTGAAATCACTCGGCGTGCCGCATCAAAATGTCATTCTCTGCGATTCAAAAGGTGTGGTTTATCAAGGCCGCACTGAAGGCATGAATCAATGGAAATCGGCTCACGCTGTTCCCACAAAAACGCGGTCCTTGGCGGATGCGATGGATGGGGCAGATGTGTTTTTTGGCCTCTCTGCTGCGGGGGCATTAACCCAACCCATGGTGAAGAGCATGGCCGCTAACCCAATTATTTTTGCCATGGCTAATCCTGATCCTGAAATTTTGCCCGAGGATGTGGCGGCCGTGCGCTCTGATGCTATTATGGCCACAGGGCGTTCGGACTATCCCAACCAAGTGAATAACGTGTTGGGTTTCCCATACATTTTCCGAGGTGCCTTGGATGTGCGGGCCCGTACCATTAATGAAGAAATGAAAATTGCCGCCGCTGAAGCTCTTGCTGAACTGGCGCGCGAAGATGTACCTGATGAAGTGGCGGCCGCCTATCATGGTTCGCAACTTTCATTCGGTCGTGATTATTTAATTCCGGCCCCGTTTGATCCGCGTTTAATTTCAAGGGTGCCGGTTGCTGTCGCCAAAGCAGCGATGGCTACAGGTGTTGCCCGCAAGCAAATTACTGATCTCGATGCTTACGCCGCTCAACTTTCGGCACGCCTTGATCCTATCGCTGGTACTTTGCAAAGTGTTTATACCCATGTGAAAGCCAGCCCACGCCGTGTGATTTTTGCAGAAGGCGAAGAAGACCGGATGATCCGCGCGGCCAATAGTTTTGCCAACCAGGGCTTGGGCAAAGCCATATTGATTGGTCGAGAAGATGTGATTGCTAAAACTCTGAGTGCTTCGGCTTTAGAGTTGAATGAGAATGTTGAAATTCTCAATGCCAGGCTTTCACACCGCAATACGGATTATGCCAACTTTCTTTATAGCCGCTTGCAACGTGAAGGTTTCCTGCACCGCGATTGTCAACGCATGGCTAATCAAGACCGTAATATTTTCGGCGCGTGCGCGTTGGCACTGGGTGATGCTGATGCGCTGGTGACGGGGCTTACCCGTAACTATTCGGTAGCACTTGATAACGTGCGCCGCGCTATTGATGCCAAGGAGGGCCACCGCCCCATTGCTGTTTCCATGGCGCTGGTGCGCGGGCGCACGGTGTTTATTGCGGACACCTCAATCCATGAATTACCGACCGCTGAGGAACTTGCCGACATTGCGCAAGAAGCTGCTGGCGTGGCACGACGCTTTGGTGTGGAACCGCGTGTGGCGTTCCTCTCATATTCTACGTTCGGATATCCAAAGGGTGACCGCGCTGAATATGTGCGTCGTGCTGTGAAGATTTTAGACGGGCGTAAAGTTGATTTTGAATATGATGGGGAAATGGCTGCTGATGTGGCTTTGTCACCAGAAGCGATGGCGCTTTATCCCTTCTGCCGTTTGAAAGGCCCCGCCAATGTTTTGGTGATGCCTGCTGCACACTCTGCATCCATCTCCACCAAGATGTTGCAACAATTGGGTGGAGTGACGGTGGTCGGACCCTTGCTCACAGGACTTTCAAAGCCTGTGCAGATTGCTTCAATGTCGGCCACGGCCAATGACATCGTCAATCTCGCAGCACTGGCAGCCTTTGATATCAACTGGTAGGTGCACCAAAATGCGCGAAGTAACGTGGATTGATTTTTGAGACAGGCAAAATGATCAAAACATCGATGGTGTTGAAGGCGTTGTCGATGACTGCGCCTTCGCCAATATAACTGCCTAAACGCAAGTAGCCTTTAATCAGTGGCGGCAGGCTGAGCATTGCACGTCGTTGGTCAAACGTACCGAGATCTCTGCTCTTCATTTCTATATAATGCGCATCATGGGCGCGTGCGTGCCATTCAGCGGGTGCCGCAGTGTGATGGCCGAGAAAACTTAAAGTGTCGGCATGAGTCTCAGGATTAGTTCCTTCGAAACTGGCGCAGCCGATCATCACGTCCAATTTATGGTGGCGCACATAGTTCCAAATGCCTTGCCATAACAACTCGATTACAGGGGTGCCACGATAGGCAGGTAATACACAGGAACGGCCCAACTCTAAAAATGAAAGATCAGGCTTGCGTTCAAGCAGAGGATGGAGATCAAATTCTTGCTGGCTATAAAACCCCTTATCCCCAGCAGCAATAGACTGGCGTAGCAAGCGGTAAGTGCCAACCACTTCACCATCTGTAACGCAAAGCTCAGGACGAGATTCCGATGTTCGTGCACGTGTGACCAGAAGATGATCGCAAATCGCGTCATAGCAATCAGAATCAAGTTCATTGGTCCGAGCGACATCGTCGGCGATGGCACCCATCTCATCATAGAAAACCCGGTAGCGCAGACGTTGCGCCACACACACTTCATCATCTGAAGTGGCCAGCCTGATACTAAGATCAAGACGTTTTGAAAAGTGTGGTTCGAGCTTCAATCTAATCCCCTGCAACCCGTACAGTAAAACCATCTATTATGACAGTTTTAAGAACAACCTATATTAGGCCGCACATTTTGCCCGCGTCAAATGTCGGATAGTTTCTTCTAGGTCGAGCTGATCGAAAGGCTTGGACAAATGGTCATCCATGCCAGAGGCCAAGCAAGCGGCGACGTCTTCGGGACGGGCGTTGGCAGTAAGAGCGAGTAAGGGCAATGTACCACCATTTCGCGCTTTAACATTTCGACTGCGGACGATTCGAGCTGTTTCAAGGCCATTGAGTTTAGGCATTTCAACATCGAGCAATGCGAGATCAAATTTTTGTCCGTCATGCAGTGTTTGCAATACAGCTTCACCGTTTCCAACTGTAGTTACCTTGTGGCCTGAACGTTGCAGCATGGTGCGAGCAAGCAATGCATTGACCAGATTATCTTCTGCCAACAAAATATTCAGGCTCTTGCCGCGTTTCACATTTTTGGTGATTTGGCGCAATGCTGCACTAGCTTGTTTTACTGTCGCTCCGTCTTGTTCCGTCAACAAATGTAACAAAGTTGAGCGCCGTAAAGGTTTTAGCAAATAACCTGTAAATGGCGCACCGAGCAGGGACTGCAAAGGTTTTCGTTCCTCACTTTTTAACATAACCCATACATTAGCTTTGACCTTATGCGTTTTTTTCTTCGCCAAATTTCGCAGAACATCAGCGTAGCTGCTGTCTGAAATTATCGAAGTGGACGGCATCGAGGATTGTAGTTTGATTTGTAGTTCTTTGGCATTATGAAGAAATATGACGTCAGCACCGAGTTCTCGCAAACTCAACGCCAAGTGATTGGCGGTCACTGTTGGCATCATGGCGAGAGCATAGCTACGATTTGTAAGGGATTTTTGAACGGCCTTGTTGGCTATAAATGGACCTGGAAGAACGATTGTAAAACAAGTCCCCTCACCAACGACACTGGCCATTTCTAGAGTCCCGCCAAGTCCCAAGACTAATTTTCGGCTTATTGATAATCCAAGGCCTGTTCCCCCAAATCGTTTGGACGTGGATGAATTAGCTTGAACATATTCATCAAAGACTCGGGCTTTTTCGTCATCTGTCATACCAATGCCAGTATCAGTGAGTTTAATCACAAGATCGGATTTTGAATTCAGCGTAACATCAATCGATATGCCACCCGTCTCGGTGAATTTAATCGCGTTGCCTGCCAGATTGAAAAGAATTTGACGCAGACGCAGATCGTCACTTTCAATAATCTCGGGTACATTGGCTGCGACATACGAAGAAATTTCAATGCCTTTGGCATGGGCCCGTGGTGCCAAGAGTTCTGTTACATTCTCCACCAAATTGAGAAGCTCAACATTTTTGCGCTCGGCATTCTGATTGGCTTCTGCTTTAGCGGTGTCCAAAATTTCATCTATAATTGATAGTAGAGTTCGCCCCGAAGAATTCGCGGTGATTGCATAGTTTCGTTGTTCAGAAGAAAGATCGGTTTCAAGCAGCAACCCCAACATGCCAATAACACCATTGAGTGGTGTTCGAATTTCGTGACTCATTGTTGCTAGTAATTGACTTTTTTCGCGAGATGCCATTTCCGCTTGAGCGCGAGCCTGCTCCGATGAGGTTATAGCCGTAAGCAGGCGATGCATACGCTGCTCATGTCCGCGTTGCATAAAATAAGAAGCGGTGATGACGATTGCCAAAGTTCCGCCTACCAAGGCCGTTGCCGACAACATGAAATTGTTGGATTTGGCGAGTAAAACAACGGTAAACATCAGAGCAATTGTTGCCAAGAAGGCTGCGATCAAAACATGATGTGGCTTGCCTTGAGCCGAAGCCTGCAGCGTCCGTAAAACTTCAAACTGCTTATGTTTTCGAAACTCTAACACTACGCCAACTCACCAAGACCAATACGTGACAGTATTTTGACTCGTTCTGATTGCTAATTCATTGCTATAAAATATGAGTTGGAATGAAGGTAAACAACTTCTGAACTACGCAGCTTGGCGCAGCCCCGCTGGCTTTTGGCGATAGCTCAAGGCTTCAGCCAAATGCAACCTCGAAATCATGTCACGGCTATCCAAATCAGCGATGGTGCGGGCCACGCGCAATACGCGGTGATAGCCCCGTGCTGACAGGTTCATCGCATCTGCAGCGTCGCGAATTAAAGTAGTGCCGGACGCATCAAGGGCCGCAATGGTTTCAAGAATAACGCCGTCGGCCTCAGAATTTGTGCGTAAGCTTGGATGATCGAGATCTACAAAGCGTTGGGCTTGAATATTTCTGGCGCGGGCCACACGCAAGGCTACATCAGCACTGCGTTCCTTTGGGGCAGGCAAAGTAAGATCAGACGCACGCACAGCTGAGAGTTCAATTTGAATGTCAATGCGGTCGAGCAGTGGGCCTGAAATGCGACCTTGATAATCAGCGGCACAACGTGGACCCTGCCTACACGTATGGCCGGGTTCGCCTGCCATGCCACATTTACAGGGGTTCATTGCAGTAATTAACTGGAATCGCGCTGGATAAGTGATGTGATAATTGGCTCTCGCCACATTGGTTTCACCAGTCTCCATGGGTTGACGTAGGGCCTCAAGCACACGGGGTTGAAATTCTGGCAATTCATCGAGAAATAGAACCCCATGATGTGCGAGCGCCATTTCTCCCGGTTTGGCGCGAAGTCCGCCGCCAACTAATGCTGGCATGGAAGCGGAATGATGCGGTGAACGGAAGGGCCTGCGGCGTGTGAGTTGTCCATCTTTCAACTCACCACCCAGAGAAGCAATCATGCTGATATCAAGCATTTCACGCGGGTCCATAGGCGGCAAGATGGACGGCAGGCGTTGCGCAAGCATGGATTTACCAGCGCCCGGCGGCCCTACCATGAGCAGATGGTGGCCGCCTGCTGCTGCAACTTCAAGAGCGCGCTTGGCGGCTTCTTGACCCTTTATATCCGCCAAATCTGGCAGGGGTTTATCGATCATCGCCAGATGTGGTTTGGGGCGCGAGAGCACTTGCGTGCCCTTCACATGGTTAATCAATTGGATCAGATTGGCAGGGGCAAGAATATCAAAATCCTCGCCTGCCCAGGCCGCTTCGGAGCCAGATGCTTTGGGACAGATTAAACCTAAGTCTCGTCCATTTGCCGCCATGGCGGCTGGCAAAGTTCCAGCAGAAGCCAACAAACTGCCATCCAAGGCCAATTCACCCATGGCGACATAACGATCGAGAAAATCGGGCGGAACGACGCCCAGTGCCGAAAGCACCGCCAGTGCTATTGGTAAATCATAGTGGCTGCCTTCTTTCGGCAAATCGGCGGGAGATAGGTTCACCACCAGCCTTTTGCCGGGCAAGCCCAAGCCAATGGAATGGAGAGCAGCACGAACGCGTTCTTTACTTTCGGCAATGGCTTTATCACCAAGACCCACAATCAGAAAATTAACTTGGCCTGACAGGAATTGCGCCTGCACATCAACAGGAACAGCTTCCACCCCTTGAAACGCTACTGTTGCAACCCGCGCTGTCATTGCCTCTTCCCCAACTCTCGGCAAAAAGGCTAGCGCAGATCATTTGGACTAGCAAGAACATTTAAAGAACATCTTAAAAAGCCAATGCCGCTGCTCCGAGCAACCCGGAATTTCCAATGTGTTTGGCGCACTTTACTGGCACGTCGCGAAAAGCGGACATGGCGGTGTTTTTGATGGTTTGCAAAATTCCAGATTCAAGGCGTTCAAAATTTTGGCTCATGCCTCCACCCAAAACGACCAAAGCAGGATCGTAGGCGTGAAGGAGATTGACGATTCCTACTCCGAGAAATTCGGCTTCACTGTCGACGAGCTGATTGGCGAAAACATCGCCTGCGGATGCGGCGGTAAAAATATCCTTCGCCGATGGTGCAACATTTAAAATTGTGTCTTGTCGCTCTTTTAATAATTCGCAGGCTCGCTTTTCAAAAGCAGGGCCAGATGCATAGGCTTCCCAGCAGCCATGGCGACCGCAGTTGCAAAGTTCTCCATCTTTTACAATCGAGATATGACCAATGTGGCCCGCCATGCCTTTCCGACCCTGCAAAATTTGTCCACCGGAAATCACACCTCCACCAATGCCAGTGCTCACTGTGACATAAACAAAATCATCACAGCCAAGGGCTGCACCAAAATTCCATTCGCCAACCGCAGCAGCAATACCATCATGGGTAAGATGAACTTTACGTCCGAAGGTTTGCTGAAGGCGTTCACCTAGAGGAAAATTATCAAACCCAGCAAGTGTTGGAATGCCAAGAGCGAGCCCTCGCTTTGTGTCCAGCGGGCCGGGGGAGGCCACGCCAATGGGGAAATCATTTAAATTCTTTGTCAGTGTTTTCGCAACAATGAGAAGCTGCGTTAAGACGACATCGGGCCCTTCGTTTGCCTTTGTCACCACAGCCACTCGGTCTAAAATTTGGCCATCGCTCGTTACTAAAGCGGCGCGAATTTGCGTGCCGCCAAGATCAATACCGATGGCACATTTTTGGTTCACAATGATTTAAGCCAATCCATTCGCGAAGCGAGATCAGGTGCACCAAAGGCCAATGATCCGAGGACCACTGTCTCGGCACCATGGGTCCTCAAGATTGGAACTGTGTTATCGCGAATACCACCATCGGCGGCCAAAACAATGCGCCTGCTTTTGGCTTCTTTATCGATGAGCGCTTTCGCTTCAAGCAAGCGGGCACCCGCATTCTCGTTTAAATTTTGTCCCTTCACGCCAATGGCGGTGCCGAGCAGCGTTAGAAAATCCAACCGAGGCAGAAACTGTGCAGCCAACTCAACTGGGCTTTCAACCCGCAGCACCATGCCCTTTCGAATGTTCACTGAGTCGAGATAATCCAATACGGGAGAAATGGCCCTGCCATTTTCTGCATGCACACTGATGAGATCAGCACCTACCTCCGCAAACTGCTTAGCTTGATCGAGTAAGACCGTGTCATGCGTCATCAGATGAACATGGATGGGAATGTGAGACTTCTTTTTGATGGCCGCGACAAGATCGGGGAAGAATAAAAGGGCTGGTGCAAAATGACCGTCGGCAACGTCGATGTGCAAAATATCAGCGTGAGTTTTAATGCGTTCGAGATCACCTACCAAATTAATAAGGTCTGCCGACCACATAGAATATTCAGCAATCAGCCTATCTGCTGGCAGTTTAGAGAACCAATTCATTTCACAGCCTCTTCAAGATTCTCGAGCAAATGCATATCTATTGTCACTGATAATTTTCAGCGCGTATATCGCGCACGGTGGGGTTTAAACCATTGAGAGGATTGTTTGGATTCCAACTCAGTTTTGTTTCGAAAAACCGCGACAGCAAAGCGTCATACATTAAAATGCGGCCCGCTAAGCTTTCACCAATTTCTAAAATTTCTTTGATCACCTCCATCGCTTGCATTGAACCAATGATACCGGGAAGAGCGCCTAAAATTCCAGCCTCCTCACAAGCTGGGAACATGCCGCGCTCCGGAAGATCGCCGATGAAGCACCGATAAGTTGGGAAGGGTTCCTCAGAAGGTGAAGTGAGGTAGGGTTTGTAAGTTGAAATCTGACCATCGAATTGACCAACCGCTGCTGAGACCAATGGTTTCTTCGCAAAGTAACATGCATCGGCCACCAGAAAACGCGTGTTAAAATTGTCGCAGGCATCGGCCACGATGTCATATTGGCTCACCAGCTCCAGTGCATTTTCAGGCATAATACGCGTGCTGTGTTGGGTGACTTCAACGAGGGGGTTGATTGCAGTCATCATGTCGGCCGCACTTTGCGTTTTTAGATTTCCAACTTGCGCCGTTGTGTGAATGACTTGGCGCTGGAGATTGGAAAGACTCACCGTGTCGTGATCGCAAATACCGATGTGGCCCACACCAGCGGCTGCGAGATAGAGTAGAATGGGAGCGCCGAGACCGCCTGCACCAATAACCAAAACCTTTGCGTCTTTTAACTTATTCTGGCCGGGGCCACCCACTTCAGGAAGCACCAAGTGGCGGGCATAGCGTTCGATTTCTTCGGATGAGAGCGCCATCAGCTTTTTCCTGAAGAGCCGAAGCCACCTGAGCCTCGCATTGTTTCACCGAGTGTTGTGACTTCATGCAACTGCACTTGCACCACAGGAGCAATGACCATCTGGGCAATGCGATCGCCACGGGTGATAATAAAATCTTCAGTGCCATGGTTGATCAGTGGCACTTTAATTTCACCACGATAATCACAATCAATAGTGCCGGGGGAATTAAGCACGGTAATACCATGTTTGACTGCAAGACCAGAACGTGGGCGCACTTGCGCTTCAAAATACATCGGAAGGGCAATTGATATCCCTGTGGCGACCAATGCGCGCGCGTTGGGTTTAATGGTGAGTGATTCAGCAGAACGCAAATCCAATCCCGCAGCACCAGCCGTGGCGTAATTTGGCAACTCCAAATCAGCACCATTGGCGAGCCGCATAATCTCAACTTTCATTTCAACAAGCCCGCAAGGTGTTCCATAATGCGGGTTGCTACTTCAGCTTTTGAAAGTTCTGGCCAATCTTCAACGCCGGATTTGCTCACCAGATGTACGATGTTGCGATTGGTTCCAAACACGCCTTCGCTCACATCAT
>JANPGD010000037.1:0-2286 GCA_031423845.1 Hyphomicrobiales bacterium
TGCCGCCGTGATTGTCCGCTCGTCAGCGCTATCCGCACCGCTTCGCGTCTGAACTCATCATTGTGTATCTTTGCCATAATTGTTCTCCTTGATGGCTCGTGTTTCTCATCAAGAACGCGGAATCAAACCGTGGCAAGTCCAGTGCCAAGGGAAAACCTTGCTTTCAAAGATGGAATTGAAGTTGGCAATAATCCTTAGAGTTTGATGCCAAGCATCAAAGTACAACCGAAGAGCAATCTCATTGAGTTCAACTGCCGAGGGGATATTTATTAGCATTTACTTCCCTTGTTTTGTTGAAATCAAATTTCAGCAAGTTTCAATAATGATACCGACAGGCCAACACAATCAACTCACCTTTCTCAACTTTGTAAACCAGTCGGTGCTCTTGATCGATACGTCTCGACCAGGCTCCGGCCAGTTCGAACTTTAAGGGTTCCGGCTTGCCGATGCCTTCAAAGGGAGATTTAAGGGTGGCTTCGATCAGGTCTAAAATCTTTAAGGCTTTGCGCCTGTCTGTGTTTGTCCAATGGCGCAGATGATCCAGCGCTGCGGGATCAAAGACCAAGCGCATTCTTGAGCGCCGCAACGGATTTGAATTTCACCGTGTCTTTCTTTGGCCGTTTCATGGCTTGGCGCAGTTGCTTGGCATTGGCGGGGGAGCGCAGCAGATAGGCTGTCTCAGCCATAGAGTCATAATCCTCGCGCGAGATCAGCACCGCATCGCCACCCTTGGCGCGTTCCACCACGATAACCTCATGGTTATCCACGGCGCGGTCTAAGGCGGATTTCAAATTGGCTCGTAGTTTTGAGTAAGTCAGCGTGTCCATGTACAAGTTGTACAATAAATCGGTACGCCGAGCAATGAGCCTCATCTTGCCAATTCTTTAACTTGCTGATTGCTGGGTTAGGGGTGCATATCTGGTGCAAATTGGAATCGCAAAGTTGATCTTATGAAAAAAATACCACATGGCGTTTGGGTTTTAGGGTTCGTCTCCATGTTCATGGATATCTCGTCGGAGATGATTCATGGCGTGCTGCCGTTGTTTGTGGTGGGCACGCTGGGCGCATCGGCGACACTTTTGGGTATGATTGAAGGTGTGGCTGAGGGCACGGCGCAGATTTCAAAATTGTTTTCTGGTGTTCTAAGCGACCGTTGGCACAACCGCAAATATTTGGCGCTGTTTGGCTATGGCCTGGCTGCTGTGGTGAAGCCCTTGTTCCCAATGGCTACTTCAATTGGTTCAGTGTTCGTGGCGCGCTTTGCGGACCGCATTGGTAAAGGCATTCGCGGTGCGCCGCGCGATGCTATGGTGGCTGATTTTACACCGCCCGAATTGCGCGGTGCCGCATTTGGCTTGCGGCAATCTCTGGATACAGTGGGAGCATTCGTAGGCCCGCTCATTGCGGTGGTGCTGATCGGCTACTGGATGTTTGATTTGCGCACGGTGCTGTGGGTGGCCTGTGTGCCCGCGCTCATCGCAGTCTTGATTTTAGCCTTTGGCATTCAAGAACCTGAAGCGGTGAATGACAACAAACGCAAAGCCGGATTTAATTTGGCGACGGCTAAAAATTTGGGTCGACCGTTTTGGTTGGTTGCCACATTGGGCGCCGCTGTCATGTTAGCCCGCTTCTCGGAAGCGTTTTTGGTGCTGCGGGCATCGGATGCGAAAATGTCTCTGGCAACGGTGCCGCTGGTTATGGTCGTGATGAGTGTGGTTTATTCACTCTCGTCTTATCCGGCAGGCGTTTTATCTGACGGTTGGGGCCGCAAAGGATTGTTTGCTGTGGGGCTGGTGAGCTTGATTGTTGCCGATCTCGTTTTAGCTTGGGCACCTTCGCCGCTTTTTGTGATGATCGGTGTTGCCATCTGGGGCCTGCATATGGGGCTGACGCAGGGGATATTGGCAACATTGGTGGCGGATTCCTCTCCTTCCGATTTGCGCGGCACGGCATATGGTGTGTTTGCGTTGGTCAGTGGAATTGCAGCGTTAATTGCAAGTGTGGTGGCTGGAGTCGTTTGGGATAAGATGGGGCAGGCGCCTGTTTTTTATATCGGGGCGGTGTTTGCTTTCGTCGCACTCATCATATTGCCCAAGGTTCGAAGCCTTTAATGCTATTGCAATGTGTCGATATCGTTTTGAGTGACCACATAAGTTGCTGTGAATTTTACTGTATCACCGGCACCAATCTGATCCCAATTCCCGTTGATCGCTGAATCGGTTGTGTCTCCGGTTGGCGCAATATCAGTGACAATGGTTTCAGACGATGGACCACTGAATACGCCAG
>JANPGD010000038.1:0-21584 GCA_031423845.1 Hyphomicrobiales bacterium
CAGTGAAGAACGCCGCCCAGAAAGCGCTGGCTCCCCGCGTGAAGCAATTGGCTGGCGCTTCGGCTTAAACGATAAAACTCCCCTCTCCTCAATCGGGAGAGGGGAATGTCTCACATCATGTGACGGATGACGCCTTCGCAAACGATCATCACCACCAGACAAGCAATCCAATAGCCCGCATCAGTGGCGCGCGCATAGCTGGATTTGCCAGTGAATGAACCGCCGGAATAAGCCAAAACCGTAAACGCCACGGTGGCCAAAATCACGGTGTAAAGCGCGTTGTTATTTGCGGTCACACCCACAAACCAACTCATCAACAAAAGCCCCAGCACTTGGCTGCCCATGGCACCCATCGGCATTTCGCCGGATGATCCCATTTTGGTGCCAGAACCTTCAGCCCACTTCGTGCCAAATAATTTTGGCCCATACCACAGCCACCCCAGCAAGAACGACAACACCGCCCCCGCCAAAACCGCCAACCAACTCACGCCGCTCGTAATTTCACCCATAATATCCTCCCAGCTTGTTATGAAGTGCGATTTCTAATGCCCGCACGCCATCATCTTGCAGCAAATATGGAGCGGAGAAAAGGGAGTTCAAAGGCCCTTCAATAAAGCCCGTTACCTATTTCAATCTGCATATTTGTTTTCGCTTCTGGCCCTGTAAAAATCATATCGGCGTAAAGCACTCCACCGCGCGAGACAACGCCGGTTGCCACTTTCACATAATCGCGGCTGAGCAAAGTGTGGCGATGACTGGTGCTTTTCACCCATTGCTGGAAAAGACCAGCAGCCATGGCCGCATCCACATCGCCAGGCCTGCTCACGCGAGCAGCGTTTTCTGCCATTTGCGGTAACATCAGCACCCCCGGCTTTAAGGCGCGCATTCGACTATCAAAATCATGCCCCGTGCTGGCCACATGGCCCATGAATTTTCCCACCATCATGTCCATGGCATGGGCCCGCGCTGCTGGCAGGGCCACATCATCATTTGCCAATCGCTTCAATCCTTTGGCAGACCTATATTGATTGGCAAAAGCCAAAAGCTGCGCTTCCAAATCCACACGCACATCATTTTCGCTGACGGCTTTGGCCGCCATCCGCGCAACAAAAGCGGCATAGGTCTCCCTCGCCATGGCTTCGGCACCCAAAAAGCCCAACAAAACCCAGCTCAGACCAAAATAAAATATAAAATGCCGCGGGTTGAATTTCATATTCATTAACTTTCTTGTAATCGAATGACCGCTACACCTAATTCCAATTGCGGCCTTATCGTGACCCTTATGGCGAATCGGCGAACGTCTTGGAAGAATTTGGACTTGAACCACTGAGCGAACTCGAACAATTGCGCAAAGACAAAGCGCAGTTGGAGGGCGATGTTGCCCATTTGCTGCGCCATGATCAACTGACAGGCCTTCTCAATCGTAGTGCCTTCGTTTCGGAAGTCGATCATATAATCGCAGCCATGGATCACGCCACTGAAAAAGGCGCGATGATCGAAATCGGCGTCCGTGGCCTTCCGCGCATTACCGGGTCACTCGGTCGGCATGTTGGAGATTATGCAATTTCTGCGTTGGCAGCGCGCCTTAATATGATGCGTGAAGACAGTCATTTGGTTTGCAGACTAGACTATTACAGCCTTGCGGTTTTCATGCCTATGGTTGGTGATCCTTTGGAAGTCCTGACCAAAGCCAAAGAAATTCTGAGTGCATTGTCTCAGCCGGTTGATTGGATCGACCGCAAATTACAGTTGGAAGTGGGCGCAGGCGTTGCGCTCACTTCTGATGTCGATTTTGAGGCTGCAAATCTTCTGCAAAACGCAGGCCTTGCTCTCAAAACCGCGACTGACCGAGGCGGTCCCGGTTACGGGTTCTACAATCCAGCTTTGGCCAAGGCCGCACGGCGTCGCGGCGATGTTTTGCAAGCCTTGAACGAAGCTATCGAGAAACAATCCGTTTCATTGCATTTTCAACCGATATTTCGGGCCTCCACTGGAGAACTGGTATCCTTCGAAGCTCTAATGCGCATGTCGCATCCTGAGCTTGGCACAATATCGCCCGCTGAGTTCATTCCAGTGGCTGAGGAGTCTGGCTTAATAGGGCGCTTAGGGGCATGGGCACTGGCTGAAGCGTGCCGCGTTGCATCCGCTTGGCCTGCTCACCTCACAGTGTCAGTGAACATTTCACCTGAACAATTCTATTCCGGTGCCTTGTTAACCGACGTTCACAACGCGCTCGAACTTTCGAGTTTTCCAGCTTACCGGTTGGAAGTAGAGATAACCGAGAGCACCATGCTGAAAGACTCTGACATTGTTTTGTCACAACTGGCGTCCCTACGCGATATGGGCTGCGCTATTGTGCTGGACGATTTTGGCACTGGTTATTCCAGCCTCAGCTATTTATGGAAATTCCCATTTTCAAAACTAAAAATTGATCGCTCATTTGTGCAGGCTTTAGAAACGGCACCCTTGATGCGCGGCATGCTTAGGTCCATCATCGATCTGTCTCGCAATCTCGGTTTGAAAATCACCGCCGAAGGCATTGAGACTGATGCCCATGTTGATGCCTTGCGTGAATATAAATGTGATTTCCTGCAAGGCTATCTCACCGGAAGGCCCGCCCACCAAACCGATGTGGCCGGAATTATTCTGAAAAACTTTGCTGAAAGCTTGCGTCCAAAGACTGCCAAATTAGAATTAATAGAGCCGACCGCCATCAGCGCTTAGGCTGGACAAATCAATCAAGAGCAGGCTAGCAGAAGTGATGCGTAAACTCTCAATTCTTCCTGCTCTCAAACATGTGTTGAAGTTAATTTCAGACCATTGGCAGGTGGCCGCAAAATGGAGCTTGCCGTGGCTCGCACTCTCCGCAGCGCTTAACGCGTGGGTATTGCTCACAACAAATCAAAACCCAAACATTGAAATGAACTTCAGCAATTCAGGCGTCGAAGCCCTGTTATTGCTGATCGGATTTATTGGCTCAAGCTCCATTGCAGTCTCTTGGCACCGCTTCATATTAAGTGACGAGCCAGCCAACCAAGTTAGACCATTTCGCTTAGACAAAACCGTTTGGAACTTCATAAAGCGCAGCATTGCCATAGGCGTAATTTGCGTGGTTCCGATGCTTTTAATGTCAGAATTATTTCAACATTTGCCGAGTATGTTTCTGCCACTTTGGCTGGTGGTCACACTTTTTTTATTGGTGATAATGACCAGACTTTCAGTCAGCTTGGTGGCCACAGCGATTGAGAGAAATGATGTAAGTTTCAAAACATCTCTTTTGGCATCGCGTGGCAACGACTTTCAGATTTTGGGTCTACTGATAGCAACATTGCTAATGATGTTTATTTCAATGTTGGCGTTCATTGTGCTTATGACCGTCGCGCAAAATCTCAGCCCAAAGCTGGCATTGCCAGCCTCGGTTCTACTCGGAATCCCGCTCCAGTTCGTGTTGATTTTACTCAACTCGTCACTACAAACATCGCTCTATGGGTTCTTCATCGAAAACCGCGAGTTTTAATCTGCGAACGGATCCGTCATCAAAATCGTGTCTTCGCGTTCAGGCGAAGTTGATAGCATCGCCACCGGGCATTCAATCAACTCTTCCAAATACTTTACATATTTGACCGCTTGGGCCGGGAGTGCCGACCAAGAACGCGCACCAGCTGTAGTGCCCTTCCAGCCTTCAAAGCTTTCATAAATCGGCTCCACACGCGCTTGCGCTTCTTCCGCCGCTGGAAACAACTCAATGCGCTTGCCATCGAGCATATAGCCAGTGCTTACTTTGATTTCATCGAGCCCATCAAGAACATCAAGTTTCGTGAGTGCAATGCCGGTTATGCCAGACGTTTTAATTGCTTGGCGCACCAGCACCGCATCAAACCAACCCACGCGGCGCTTGCGGCCAGTCACCGTGCCAAACTCATGCCCACGCTTGCCAATCCATTCACCCACATCATTCATCTGCTCAGTGGGAAATGGGCCTGAACCCACACGTGTTGTGTAAGCCTTGCAGATGCCCAGAACATAACTCACCGCCGACGGCCCTAATCCCGAACCAGCCGCAGCTTGACCAGCCACGGTGTTCGATGATGTCACGTAGGGGTAAGTGCCGTGGTCAATATCCAGCAGAATGCCTTGCGCCCCTTCAAACAAAATACGCTTGCCTTCGCGGCGCATATCATCAAGCCGCGCCCACACCGCATCAGAAAATGGCAGAATTTTTGGCGCAATTTCGGCCAATTGCTTCATCACATCAGCAGCCAAATATTCTGGCTGGCCTAGCCCACGCCGCAGCGCATTGTGATGCAACAACGTGCGGTCAATCTTCGGCCCCAGTGTTGCTAGATCAGCCAAATCATTGACGCGGATTGCGCGCCTGCCAACTTTATCTTCATAAGCAGGCCCAATGCCGCGACCGGTGGTACCTAACTTGCCAGCGCCCGCCGCTTCTTCACGAATCCGGTCAAGCTCGCCATGGAGAGGTAAAATCAAAGTTGCATTGCCAGCAATGCGCAAATTCTCGCGGCTGATGGAAACTCCTTGTTTGGTGAGCTTCTCAATTTCGGCAATCAACGCCCAAGGGTCAATCACCACGCCATTGCCGATCACTGAAAGCTTGCCCGGCCGCAAAATGCCCGATGGCAGCAGTGAAAGCTTATAAGTCACACCATTGATAACCAGCGTGTGCCCCGCATTGTGCCCACCTTGAAAGCGCACCACCACGTCGGCACGTTCCGACAGCCAATCGACAATTTTCCCCTTGCCTTCATCGCCCCATTGCGCGCCGACAACTGCCACATTGGCCATGATATATCCCTCTCAGACATGACAACGGCCCCGGAGCATGATCGCTCCGGAGCCGTTGCAGGTTCATACACCAATTGAGGTGCGATGCAACCAAACTTTATAAGGCTGTGGACGAGAGGAGTGCATCCAGCTGCTCGAACTGCTCGCCCATCGCATCCGCCGCTCCGGTGCCGGCAGCGTCGAGAGCTTCTTTCGAGGGGTAGAGTTCGTGGAAAGTCAGCAGCGTCTTGCCGCCCTTTTCCTCGAAACTCACCGTGGTGACGGGTCCGCCATCACCACCTTCGTCATTGGTCCACACGAGGCGCGAGTTCGGCATCACTTCTGTGTACTTGCCGAAGAACGCCGTGGTCTGCGAAGGATCGTGGCCGAACACCAAACGGTACCCACCCCCGACACGAACATCCATCTCGCAGGAACGCAGGAACATGCCCATCGACTTCGGCACCCACCATTGCTTGAACAGCGCAGGGGTAGTCCATGCCTCGAACACGATGCGCGCCGGAGCGTTGAAACTTCGCGTAACGACCAGCTCCCGTTCGGACTTTCGTTCCACTGTGGTGCGATTCACACTTTCATTTCTTGCGTCCATCGACTTTCTCCTTCTGTTTCAATTCCTCTACAACTTTGTCCAACGCGTCAAAGCGTGCGGCCCAAAGCTGGCGATATCTCTCGATCCATGCCGCCTCTTCTGCCAGTTGGCCCATGCCAAGCTTGCAGGTCCGCACGCGCCCGACTTTCTCCGTGGTGACGAGACCAGATTGTTCCAAGACGCTGACATGCTTTTTCATGCCCGTGAGGGTCATATGGAACTTCGAGGCAAGGTCCGAGATCGAAGCGTCTGCACGCCCAAGCTGCTCGAGAACGCCACGCCGTGTGGCGTCCGAGAGTGCTGCGAACGAAGTGTCAAATCGAGTTTGCAAATACTGAACCATATGGTTCAGTATCTAGCACACGAATTGGCGGGATGCAAGGGTCGTGGCTAAGTCCACATTTGTCGCTATAACGAATTCAATCATTGCCAAAATCGGAAAATTTCACAGCAAAAATTGCGGAGGCGAGCATTTCACGAGCTGAAAGACTTTTAAACTTAATTGAGGAATTCAGACGCCATCGCCGTCCCGTTTCAGGGAACGACCTTGCACAAACGTTGGGGATCTCAATTCGCACGTTATATCGCGACATCGCGTCATTGAGAGCGCTAGGGGCTGGTATCGAAGGAGAACCTGGTGTTGGCTATGTGCTTCGCTCCGGATTTCTTTTACCTCCTGTAATGTTTACAGTAGAGGAAGTGGATGCACTTATTCTCGGGTCGCGCTGGGTGGCAGACAGAGCCGACAAACCGTTAGCCGAAGCCGCACGCAAGGCAATGGCACGCTTGACAGCTGTGATGCCAAATGAACTTGTTGATCGTGTTGAAGCACAATATCTCGTCGTTGGTCCCAGCGAGCATCCGCTGGATGAGACGATTGATATGTCGGTTGTAAGACGGGCAATTCATCTCGAACGCAAGCTACTCATTCATTACAGCGATTCTTCAGGCAAGGACTCAGAACGTATAATATGGCCGTTTCTGCTTGGTTATTTTGACGGTGGGCGACTCATTTCGGCCTGGTGCGAATTGAGAAATGGCATCCGGCATTTTCGCACGGACCGCATAGCCTCACTTTCGGAAATAGCTTTGCGATACCCACGTCGCCGCCACGACCTTATAAAACTGTGGCGCGAGACTGACCCTTCTGTCATCGCGCATCAATGACCACTGCCATTTTTTGACATGTGTGTGCACTAGTTTTCCTTTGTAACCAGAGGAATTCAAATGACTTCAAAAACAATTTTACAACTGACGTGCTTCGCATTTTTGGTGCTTGGCACTCAATCGACTAACGCGCAGACAAAAGCAGATCAAGGAAGCATGACAGTGGAACATTCGAAAATTCAATCAACAATCGACACAATGACTTCGGCCTTTTCCGTTCGTGATATTGAAGGTATTCTTGCTACTTATGAGCCAAGCGCAGTCGTTGTAGGCCAACCCGGAATGCCCATCATGGGAACTCCAGCACTGCGCGAGCTTTTCATACAATTCATTGCACTCGATCCAAAGTTTACTTTCACCGACCATGAGGTCATTCAAGCGGGCGATATTGCCCTTCATTTCAATACTTGGAAAATGTCAGGTAAAGCCCCTGATGGTACCGCTGTTGAGCAAGGGGGGCTTTCAGCTGTTGTGCTCCGAAAGCAGCCTGATGGCCGCTGGTTGATGGTGATTGACAATCCATTTGGCGATCATCTTCTGCACAAAAATTGATGCATTCTGATCAGGCTATGCGGGTCAACCCGATTTGCTATTCGAGCTGACCCGCTGCCATCTACTCATTCATGCTGATATTCACCGCTTCTGGCGACGTGACCTTGTATCCAGTTTTGATCGCCTTTTCTGCCTTCGGCTCCAAATCAAAATTCCAAGCCAGAACCCCGCGCCGCTTTTCAAAGTCTTTGATAGTTGCTGGTGTTGAATCCGGTAAAGCCGCAACCGTCACATCTTCCTGGGTTGAAAACGGCGCGCGGTCGATCACCGTCACCGGGATCATCACATCATGGAGATTGGTGACAGAAATATCCCAAGCCAAAGCTTGCACATGCGATGTGGTGAGAATGCCTTCATCACCCGAGTCGCGTTTCACTTCAGCGCGTTTCACTTTGATCATATCATCAGCACCAAACCCAAGCTTACCAGCCTCACCAGCGCTCAGCAGCGGCAGCGATCCCTGCCCCATAAACATGCCATCACGATAAAGGTTCACAATGCCTGGCAAAATTGGCGCATCGCCTTTCACCGTGAATGCCGCCGTGAGATAGGCAGTTGGATCAAGTCGCGGCACGGTGATGGCTTGTAGCTTCGCTGCAAAATCATCGGTGCCAATGCGCACCTTTTTCGCGGTGCCAGTATTGTCCACACTCACGCGGCCAGCAATGATATAGTTCGCATTGAAGCCTGCCATTTGAATTTCGGCTTGGCGCTGCACTATGGGTGAGGCTGCCTTTGCTGCATCTAACATTTCTGATTTATCTTTTTTCAAATCTCCTACATCATTCTCAGCAAGGGCTGGCGCACTGGCAGCAACGCCGCCGCTCATTTGCGGGGCCAACTCAGTTTGAAGCTGGTCCTCGCTCAATTCAGGTGCTGCGGTCGCCCCCATCGGTCGCGCCGTTGAAAGCGTGAGCGCCACATCATCCCAACTTTCACCTGTCGATTGCATCACTTCGGCGCGTCGCACCAGATTGAGTTTTGCAGCTTCACCCTTGGCAGGCAGGGTCATCCGTGCGTCATAGAAGGGTTGCCACCCAGCTTCTTGAACGCGGTAGCTGAGTTTGAATTTTCCACTCGTCGTTGCTGAGGCTGCAATGTGAATGCTCACCTGCACATGCGCAGTTTCATCGGGTGCCAGCTCCTGCGCCTTCAATTGCAAATCTGAAACTTGCCTATCAATATCGCGCTGACGCAGTTGAGAATCGTGAATGATTTTGGAAATACTTGAAAGGCGTGTTCCTACCAAATCTACCAATCCACCCAGTTGGGTTGCATCAATTGCTTTGACATTTTCAGTGGTTGACGCAGGCAATAATTGTTTATCCGCCAGAGAAAGCAGAAGTTTCTTTTGATAGTCAGAATCAGAAATTGTCTGGTCCAATGCGCCGCGTTCATCGGTCAGTTTTTCAATGTCGCCTTCAATCACTTTGCGCTTGGCATCCACATCTGTTGATGACAGCCGCACAAATTTTGAATCAACTGAGCCAATTTCCAGTCCAACTCCGCCAACGCCTTCAACCCGAATTGATTGTGTGTCGATGGTGCCTGGCAAATCATCCAACACAAGTGTGTGTTCGCCAGCTTGCACTGAAACTTCGCTCACCCGAACAACATCGGCCCCTTGTGGAAAAACTGTGATCGCATCAATATGAGAGGGCGCTTTAATATCCTCCGCAAAGGTCGGAGCTAAAAACGTGGTGCTCAAAAGCACCGCTGCAAGTGTAAATCTCATTTCAATCCTCCATGTGGCCCCCCGGCCATGGAAGGTGAACAGACTGTAACGACTGGGCGGATGTGCGGCCACATCAAGGCAAATCTTTGAGAACTTCTTAATCATAGAAAATCTTGTTTGACGGCCAAGCTCGAAGCCGTGATAATGGCGTAGGGGCATTCGATAAGAAGAGAGATACAAAAATGAATTACCGCGCCAGCTTGCTTTTTGCACTTCCACTCCTGATTTCTGTCAGCCAACCCGCTTTGGCCGCAGCCACGGATGATGAAGCAGCGCGCCTCACCGAGGTGTTCCAATCCTATCTCGGCACCACCGAAGGTGTGGTAGACGTCGAGCCAGACGGCGACGACTATACAGTCACCATCGACGCCGCGCCCTTGTTTGCAAAAGCTGCGACCACCGGGACAACAATTTCGCTCACACCGATTGAACTGACATTGACAGACAAAGGCGATGGCAAATGGGACGTGAGCCAAGAAGGGCCGCTTGAATTCAAAGTGGATTCTAAAGATGCCGTTTCTGCAAATGTCAAAATCGAATCCTACGACTGGGAAGGAGTTTTCGATGAAAAGCTTGGTTCCTTCGAGTCGGCCACTGGCGAAGTCAAGAATGCATCAATCGTTGAAAGCGTTATTGACCCCACTCAAGGAAAAATAGACATCAGCGCCACGATCAAAAATATGGCCATTGAAAATACAGGCAGTGCCAGCGCCAACGGTGGCGTCGACATGTCTGCAAAATACACGATCGAAGGATTTTCAGAAACTATTATCACAGCGGGCGACGCCGCCACAGGCAAACCACCCTTAAATATCGTGGTCACAGCAGCGACCGGCCTCTATGATGCCTCTGCAAAAGGCTATAAAGTTAAATCAATACTAGATCTTGTAGCTTTTTTCGTTGCCCATCAAAGCAAAGAACTCATCATCAAAGATCAAACAGCTCTGAAGGCAATAATGTCAGCAGGCTTACCATTGTTTGATAACATCAATGGCACCGGAACTTTCAACACAGTTTCAGTTTCGACACCCATTGGTCCCATTGGCATGGAGACATTGACAATTGGTGCAGACGTGAATGGCATCGTGAAAGATGGAAAATTCCGGGAAAGCATTGCCATTACCGGTCTCACCGTTCCACCGGCAGTCATCCCACCTTGGGCAACACAATTGGTGCCAAAGGATGTGACATTCGATATTCAAGGTTCGGGATTTGATTTGGCAACACCAGCGGATGCCGTTATGGCAGCGCTTGATTTTTCTAAAGACCCGCCATTGCCTGCAGGTTTCGAAAACACTTTGATGCCATCACTCTTGCCAAAAGGCACAGTTGATGTCGTTTTGAATCCAACCAGCATCAGCAATGACATTTATAGCATTAGCGCCGAAGGCACGATGGCAGCCGGACCAATGAACCCCATTCCATCGGGCAAGGGAACCGTAAAAGCCAAGGGCTTGGACGAGTTGATGAAGATTATTCAAGCAGCTCCCCCTGAAGCCGGAATGCAAAGCGGTGCCTCCATCATCATTGCTGCTAAAGGCATGGGCAAAGCTGAGTCCGATGGTTCATTCTCATGGAACATCGAAAGCGCCGGCGATGGCAAGGTGCTCGTCAACGGCATTGATGTGACCCAGATGAAGTAAACCGCCGCGTTACAATCCCAAAGTGTTGTAACGCAGCGCTATCGATGAAATAGCAATCATATAAGCGGCTGTACGCAGGCTAATTTTATTTTGGTGCGCTTTGCGCATCTCAATAATTTTGGCCAGCGTCAGCATGATGCTATCTTCCAAACCGGATTCTACAAGGCGCCGTTCCGTTGGACCCTCCAACATAAACTCACGAAAACGCTCGTCGACACCATGGCCACTTTGGCGTTCTAGTTCGGCCACCAATTTCATATTCAGCGCTTGCTCACGGCGCTTCTGCAAATGACCAAAGCGCATGTGCGAAAGATTCTTCACCCACTCAAAATAGGAAACGATCACACCACCGGAATTTGCAAAAAGATCCGGTAACACAGCAATACCCCGACGCTCCAGCTCGGCCTCAGCCTCTGGCGTCATCGGCCCATTAGCGGCTTCAACAATCAGTTTGGCTTTAATCTTGCCAACATTTTCAGCAGTAATCACACCTTCCATCGCAGCAGGGACGAGAATTTCACAGGTCACACTCAAAATATGGGCGGGGTCATCAATCGTGGTTGCACCAGCAAAATTGCGAATGCTTCCAGTGGCAGCAAGGTGCTGGCGCAACGCGGCCACATCAAGCCCTTCAGGGTTGACCACACAGCAATCATGCTCGCCAACAGCCACGATGAGCGCGCCATCTTGCGCCATGAACACTGCGGTGTGCGAGCCCACATTGCCGAAGCCTTGAATGGCCACGCGCAAACCTGAAAGCGAACTTGATGGAAAAGCACCGCGATCCACAGCATCGGATTTGAGAAATCCCAAGGTTGCAAAATATACGCCCTGCCCGGTCGCTTCGTTACGGCCTTCAATGCCACCATGACTTAATGGTTTGCCAGTGACTGTCGCCATCGCATTAATGTCATTGCCATTGAGGCGGCGATATTGATCGGCGATCCACGCCATTTCCAATGGGCCTGAACCCATATCAGGCGCAGGCACATTCCGCGACGGACCGAGCAGACCACGACGAAAGAGCTCTGAAGCAAAGCGCCGTGTAATGATTTCGCGCTCTTCAACGGTCCATTTTGAATTATCAATTTTTAAGCCCCCTTTGGCACCCCCAAAGGGAATATCAGCCAATGCGCATTTGAGGCTCATCAGCGCCGCCAGTGATTCCACTTCTTCACGCGTGGCATGAGGTGAATAGCGAATGCCGCCCTTGGCTGGCTCCACATGATCAGAATGAATGCAGGAATGGCCCTCAAATGTGTGCATCACACCCCGCAGTTTCACGCCAAAGTTCACAGTGAAGGACGCATTGCAAACCTTAATCTTGTGGGCCAAGGCCGCATCAAGATTAAGCTGGTTGATGGCCGTGTCAAAATTTTCGGAAACGGCTGCGGTGAAATTAAACATGAGGCAAAGCTCCTTGGCGCAAAGGGGTTGATAAGCGTTGAAACTCTTGTATACCCAATCATCAATTGCGAATAGTTCAATTTTCGCACCATTTGGTGCAAATCAGAGGTAAACCAAATGGCCGTTGATGCACCCCTCACTCTCCAACTTTTACATGAAGCCATCGGCGAGCAATATCCGTTACTTACCGCGCAAGAACAGTTAGTCGGAAAATTCATTGTCGACAACCCGACAAAAGTTGCCTTGCTGAGTATGCGAAAATTGGCCGTGCTTTCCAACGTGTCGCCTTATACTGTGATCCGCTTTTTCAAAAAATTCGGCTTTGCGAAATTTGATGACCTAAAGGAACTGTCGGCCACCGCACTTACCGTCGATCCGGTCGCCACATTGCAAATGGCGCAGATGAAAGTGAACGCGACACCAAATGTCGAACCCGGCGGCATGTTAGCCACACAATTGGGCCTCATCCTCAGCGCGATTAACAATCCTGACGCTGCTGAACTTGATCGCCTCGCAGGCATACTCACACGAGCCAAAGTAAATTACGTTTTGGGGTTTCGGGCCTCGCAAGCTTTGGCCCAACATTTCCATTATTGCGGCCAACATGCACACAAAAACATGTTGTTCATTTCTGGCGCGGAAAGCTATGCCATTGATCAAATCGCGGGCATTGGCTCTGGTGATGTTTTAGTCGCACTATCTTTCAAGCCTTACGCGCAACTCACAGTGCGTCTTTGTCAATTCGCAAAGTCAAAAGGGGCGAGAGTTGTGGCCCTCACCGACAGCAAACTCTCACCGCTGTTTCGCCTTGCCGATGAAAGCGTTTTTGTTCCAGCCGATGGCCCATCATACTTCAATTCAATGGTGGCCCCTACAATAGTGCTGGAGCGCCTGCTGGTGCGTATGCACAAATTGAATGACGATCAAGCAGCCTCCCGCTTGATCGCCCATCGTAACTTGCACAAATATCTTGATCGTCAGCGTTAAGACTTAGAACGCCAAAGGCTTCGCGTTGGTCACTTGTTCAATTTTTTGCACTGCCCACAAAACTGAGTCAGGAACTGGTTCATCAATCTGCACTAAACAAATCGCCTCTGATCCTGCCGTGCTGCGACCCAGGTGAAACGACGCAATATTCACACCAGCATTGCCCAACAGCGAACCGAGCGCACCAATAAAACCGGGCTTATCCATGTTGGTCACATAAAGCATGTAAGCGCCAAAATCGCTTTCAAGTTCAATGCCCTTAATCTGAATAATGCGCGGCTTACCATCGGCAAACACCGTTCCCGCAACAGCGCGTTCATATTTGTCAGTCTTCACAGTGATGCGAATATAGGTTTCATAAGCACCACGTTTGGATTGTTTTACTTCATCAACTTTAATGCCGCGCTCTTTGGCAACAATGGGAGCTGAAACCATGTTCACGCTGCCAAGCTGGGGTTGTAAAATTCCTGCTAGTGCAGCAGATGTGAGGGCGCGTGTATTCATCTCGCCAACTTCGCCTGCATATTCAATGGAAATTCCAGTGATCAAGGAATCCGTCAACTGTCCAGCAAAACTACCAAGCTTTTCAGCCAAGGCCACGAAGGGTCGCAAACGGGGCGCTTCCTCAGCGGAAATTGACGGCATGTTGAGCGCGTTGGAAACAGCGCCATTGACCAAATAATCAGCCATTTGCTCGGCCACTTGCAAGGCCACATTTTCTTGCGCTTCACCTGTAGCAGCACCCAAATGCGGTGTAGCCACAACATTTTCGAGATTGAACAATTTATGAGTTGAAGCGGGTTCAACTTCGAACACATCAAGTGCAGCACCCGCCACATGCTTTGAAATCAACGCATCATAAAGCGCATCTTCGTTCACCAAACCCCCGCGAGCACAATTGATTATGCGAACGCCTTTTTTGCACTTGGCTAGTGCCGCAGCATCAATCACGTTACGGGTTTTTTCGGTGAGAGGTGTGTGCAGCGTGATGAAATCTGAACGTTTAAAAATCGCCTCAAGTTCTACTTTCTCAACGCCGATATCCAGCGCCCGCTCAGCAGACAAAAACGGATCGTAAGCGATCACTTTCATTTTCAAACCCAGCGCGCGATCAGCAACAATCGAACCGATATTACCGCAACCGATAACGCCCAAGGTTTTGTTGAAAAGCTCAACGCCCATAAAGCGGTTCTTTTCCCACTTGCCAGCATGTGTCGAAGCATTGGCTTCTGGGATTTGTCGCGCCAACGCCATCATCATCGATAATGCATGTTCAGCCGTAGTAATGGCGTTTCCGAACGGCGTGTTCATCACCACGATGCCGCGTTGCGAAGCGGCCGGAATATCGACGTTATCAACACCGATACCCGCACGACCAATCACTTTAAGGCGGGTTGCTGCTTCCAAAATCTTCGGTGTCACTTTGGTTGCAGACCGAATGGCCAAGCCATCATACTCGCCAATTTTTGCGAGCAATGCATCTTTGTCTTTACCTAAGTCAGGCAGGTAATCGACCTCTACACCACGATCGCGAAAAATTTGAACAGCAGTTTCAGACAGTTTATCGGATACTAAAACACGTGGGGCCATGATGGCTCTCCTCCAAAAATAAAATGAAATTAAGCGGCGTTGGCTTGGGCGTATGCCCAGTCGAGCCATGATGTGAGTGCAACCACATCGGATGTTTCAACGGTAGCGCCACACCAAATGCGAAGCCCCGCTGGGGCATCGCGGTAAGCACCAATGTCATAAGCCACCTTTTCAGATTCCAGTAGCTTCACCATTTTCTTCGGCACATCTTCAGCACCATCCAAAGTCAAACACACTGAAGTGTTAGAGCGTGTATTGGCCACTTTTGCCAAATGATGCGCGTAAGATGTTTTGGAAATCCAAGCATCTATCACTGCAGCATTGGCATCAGCACGTTTCTGCAAGCCAGCCAAACCACCAACGGAATTTGCCCATTCCAACGCCAAAATATAGTCTTCAACACACAGCATCGAAGGTGTGTTGATGGTCTCGCCTTCGAACAGGCCCTCAATCAATTTACCACCAGAGGTCATTCGGAATATTTTCGGCATAGGCCATGCTGGAACATAGGATTCCAAACGCGCCACTGCACGTGGGCTGAGTATGAGAACACCATGTGCGCCCTCGCCTCCCAAAACTTTTTGCCAAGAGAATGTCACCACATCCAATTTCGCAAAATCCATATCCTGCGCAAAAGCAGCGGACGTGGCATCACAGATCGTCAAGCCTTCGCGGTTCGCTGGAATCCAATCCGCATTCGGAACACGCACACCCGACGTGGTGCCATTCCATGTGAACACCACATCATTGGCGAAATTGATTTTGGATAAATCCGGCAGCTCGCCATAAGGCGCAATGATCTTGTTGGCATCTTTCAGCTTGAGTTGCTTCACAACATCAGAAACCCAGCCTTCGCCAAAACTTTCCCATGCCACCATATCAACACCGCGTTCGCCCAGCAGCGACCACATGGCCATTTCAACCGCACCCGTATCAGAAGCAGGCACAATGGCAACGCGGTAATCGGCAGGCACATTCAGCACTTCACGTGTGAGGGTTATTGCCTTTTTCAAACGCGCTTTGCCAAGGCTCGAACGATGGGAGCGGCCCAGAACCGCGTTTTCTAAAGCTTGAGGGGTCCAGCCAGGAAATTTAGCGCAGGGGCCGGAAGAAAAGTTAGCGCATACAGGGCGTGTGCCCGGTTTCATATCTGTCATGTTCATCTCCATCCTTACAGATGGACAGGCCTTCGTTGGGGAAGGCTCGCCCGAGGTCGCTTTAGACGGAAACTGCGTCGCGTTGCAACTGATATTTTGGAACGATCAAATCTTGTAGTTATTAAAGTGGTAAGGCCTGCAACCGCTGCAGCCAGAGTTTCTGACGTTTGCGAAGCTCATCTGAGCGCAAAATAACAGAAAAGTCGTCCTTCAAGCGGTCGAGCTCTTCGAACCTAAACTCCTTCTCACCATGCTCAACCCAAACCGCTCGCAAGGATTGAAAGGGGCCAGAGCCCGTATTGAGTGTAAACCACAAGCTATTTTTCTGAGCCTCCAGGTTACGGCTTATTCCAACCCAAGCTTCACCAGTTGCTGTGCAAATTACGGCATAAATTCCGCAGACTGATTTGCGCTCTCTATATTGCGCAATGGCTGCTTTTCGGTCTTGCTTATCCATGATTTATCCTATTATTATCCGGATAATAATACATCATATTTTTATACGGGTAAATATAAAATGTCAGAATTATCGACCAGTCAGCAAACAAATCTCGCACCAAGCTTTGTTTGCTTTAACGGTGCAAACAAGATTGCTGCTGGATCTCTGGCACAGGTTGCCCTAGCGGCATGGCAATTGGCACAATCACAACCGACTGCTGCGACACTCACTTTTGAACGCCAGACGGGGAAAGTCGTCGATCTCAACCTTAGTGGCTCCCAGCCCGATATCGCCGATCGCTATGAGCCCAAAATTGAAGCCGTTGCAAAACGCGGACGGCCTAAGCTCGGTGTTGTAGCGCGTGAAATAACCTTGTTGCCGCGCCACTGGGAGTGGCTTGCCCAACAGCCGGGTGGATCATCTGTAGCGCTGCGTCGCCTCGTCGATGCTGCTCGAAAAGACCACATGACTGAAGGTGTAAGCCGCGAGCGCATTGCAGCGGCCTATAGTTTTATGTCGGCAATTGCAGGTGACTTCCCGGGTTTTGAGGAAGCCTCACGCGCATTATTTGCACACGAATTCGCCAAGTTAAAAAAAATCACAACCAATTGGCCGAAAGATATTCGAGACGAACTTATGCTTTACGTGCAACAGCTAGCGGAGATGTGAATTGAAAAAGCCCAACATGCGTTGCCAACCTAGTTCGGCAGCAGCCCTATCATGGGCATCGCGCTGCTCATTCATAAAAGCGTGACCCGCATCATACATGAAAGTCTGCGCATCCAATTTGGCGGATTTCATTGCAGCTTCAAGTTCTGAAACTTGGGCAGCCGTGGGATAGTCATCAGTGTTTGAATAATGCCCCTGAAACGGTACTTTAATATCTTGCACCTTGAAGGCGGAAGCCGGCGGCATACCATAAAACGCCACGGCTGCTTTCACTTCTGGAATGCGAACTGCACCCAGAATCGTAACCGCTCCACCCATACAAAATCCAGTCAGCCCCACCTTAGAACCAGCCAGCCCCAAATACTGCACAGCGCCGCGCACAATCTGATCGGTTGTATCCAGAAAATTGAGCGACGTCATTTCTTTCATGGCAGCATCTTTATCGTGATAGGGCACCACAGTTCCCGCATAAAGATCAGGTGCCAAAGCATCATAGCCAGCCAGTGCCAGACGATCACAGATGCCGCGAATCTGGTCCTGCAATCCCCACCATTCTTGGATCACCACAACACCCGGAGCATGATCGTGCCCCGCCTTGGATAAATAGCCTTCAGTCTTTTTTCCATCGACGCGGGCAAATGAAATGCGAGTACCCATGGTGGCTCCTTTACTTTTGAAAAACCCTTAGCACAAAAACAAAACGCGCCCTCCACTTTCGTGAAGGACGCGCTTAAAAAATTAATACTTAGCTTAGAACTTAAAGCGCAAACCCGCTGTCACCTGATGCTCCATAGTGTCCGGACCGGAAATTCCAATGTCACGGAACTTATAGCCAACATCAACTGCGAGATTTGACATGACATCAGCACTCACACCCGCTGTAAGACCAAGAGCAATTCCCTTGTCGTCAGCAAAGCCCGGGCCTTTGACCCAACCATAACCAGCACCCGCACCAATATAAGGAGTGAATGCAGTGTCATTCTTCCAATCGAAATACACGTTGCCCATTACGGCAGTCGTATCGATTTTAGCACCCGGAGCAATTGTATATTGACCTGTGTGATCAACAGTCATGTCCATGCGCAAGAAATCATTATATTGATAACCTAAACCACCGCCACCAACCCACGCTTTGTCATTGGCTCCACCGCTCCATTGCAGGAACGAAGCACCCAAATCACCGCGCACGTAAAAACCTGTCATGGTTGAAACTTCTGACGGCACTGAAGGATCAGCATCAGCGGCTTGTGCCGCAACCGACAATGGCAGTGCCACAACACCAGCCAACAAAATTGATTTTAGTATATTCATTTACTCACCTCGTTATACAAACCATCCCGTTTGATGAGCAGAATGTGCCGTGAAGATGTGGTGCGAGACAGGCGGGATAATGGCGAGAAAGTGACGGATTGAAACTGTTGCAAGAGTACAACAAGATTTGTATCGATTTGAAACAGCACGTTGAGAACGCGCTGACCATGATCGATTTATGCCGCAGATTTTGAAATCACACTGCAAAGATCATCAACAATTTTGTGCACAAGACTTTCATCTTGGCCTTCCGCCATCACACGAATGAGTGGCTCTGTGCCAGAAGGGCGAATAACCAAACGTCCGGTATTGCCTAACATCGCCTCAGCATCTTTTATCGATGAAATGACGTGTGCATTTTCCAATGGTTTGCTTTTGCCAGCGAATTTCACATTCTTCAACACCTGAGGAAAGGGCGTGAACATATTGCACACTTGGCTGACAGGCTTACCTTGACGCACAACTTCTGCAAGCACTTGTAGCGCTGCCAACAAACCGTCGCCTGTTGTGGCAAAATCCGACATCACAATGTGCCCTGATTGTTCACCACCAATATTAAAACCATGTTCGCGCATATGTTCGACCACATAACGATCGCCCACTTTGGTACGCGCCAACGTGAGGTTCTGCGATTCCATAAAACGTTCAAGCCCAAGGTTCGACATGACGGTGGCCACCAAGCCCCCACCCTTCAGCTGTCCGCGCTTGGCCCATGACGTCGCAATCAATGCCATTATTTGATCACCGTCGATCACTTGGCCATTTTCATCGCAGATAATAACGCGGTCAGCATCCCCGTCTAAAGCAATACCAATATCTGCGCGGGTTTCACGCACTTTTTGGCACATGGTTTCTGGGTGAGTGGAGCCACATTTTTCGTTGATGTTGGTGCCGTTGGGTTGATCACCAATTGTTATGATCTCCGCGCCCAATTCCCACAAAGCAGGTGGGGCTGTCTGGTAGGCCGCACCATTGGCTGTGTCGATCACAATGCGCAGCCCTTCAAGACCACCTTCGCCAACATAGGTGCGCTTGGCAAATTCCACATAGCGGGCCTTGGCATCTTCGATGCGCTTGGCACGACCAATATCATCTGAAGCCGCAAGCGTGATCTTGGCCGGGTTGTCGACCAGATCTTCAATAGCCAATTCCTGCTGATCCGAAAGTTTGTAACCATCAGGCCCAAAGAATTTAATACCATTGTCATAGTAAGGGTTATGCGACGCAGAAATCATCACGCCTAAATCAGCCCGCATCGAGCGCGTGAGCATCGCCACAGCAGGGGTTGGCGCAGGGCCGAACAAGAACACGTCCATACCAGCCGAGAGCAAGCCCGCTGTTAACGCTTGCTCAATCATATAACCAGAAAGGCGCGTATCTTTACCGATCACCACACGGTGACGGTGGCCACCACGACGGTGCAATTGACCAGCCGCCATGCCAATCTTCATCACAACATCAGGGGCCATTGCCCCTGTGTTTGCGCGCCCGCGCACACCATCGGTTCCAAAATATTTGCGTGTCATGTAGTGTCTTCCCCAAAATCCCAAGGTTGAAGTTAACAGCAAACTTTAAAGACTGACTAAATCCGGCGCCAGTGATGCGTTGAAAACCGCCAATGCATCCACCGTTTCTTTAACATCGTGAACGCGGAGTATATGCGCGCCCATCATGGCCGTTTGCAAGGCTCCGCCGACCGATCCCGAAACCCGTTTGGCAGCAGTCTTTTCACCAGTCAAAACCCCCACCATATTTTTACGTGAAAGCCCAACCAAAAGCGCTACCCCCAAACCGTGAAACAAAGTGAGTTGCCGCAACAGTTCAAGATTGTGATGGACGGTTTTTCCAAAGCCAATACCAGGGTCCACCGCTATCCGTGATTTAGGAATGCCCGCTGCCACCGCTGCAGCTATACGCAAACTCAACCAATCATAAACATCCAACGCCACATCATCATATTTGGGGGCGAGTTGCATAGTGCGGGGTTCGCCTTGAGCATGCATCAGAATAACGGGCAAACCCGTTTCAACAATCGCAACAGCACTGGCTGGATCGAAATTTAGCGCTGAAACATCATTGATAATTTTTGCACCCGATGATGCCGCTTCCAGCATCAAAACACTTTTGCGCGTATCCACCGAAACCACATATTGCTTCGCCAGTTCTGCTACCACCGGCATGATCCGAGACCGCTCATCATCGAGCGAAACTTCATTGGAGCCAGGCCGCGTGGACTCACCGCCCACATCTAAAATATCAGCACCCTGCTCTGCCAATGTCACACCATGTGCAATCGCCGCAGCAGATTCTGCTTGTTGCCCACCATCAGAAAAACTATCCGGCGTAACATTCACAATGCCCATGATATTGGCGTGATCAAGGGTGAGGTCAGCAAATTTGACCCGAGGCTTCACAATTTCATCCGTGAGCGGATGATTTTTGATTTCCGAAAAAGCATGAACGGACCGAGAAATATTTTTGCCGTCGCGGATAATTTTTTCAACGTGAGTGAACGCTATGTGGCGCATGCCGCCTAAAGCGCCAGCAGTGCCACTTGCAATCATCGCTTTTGCATCAATGCCAAAGACAAGCGAGAGTGGACGAAGATAAGTTTGGGGCATTTGTAAAGACTCTTGCTTCTACAAAAAATCATCCCCGCATTCGCGGGGATGATCAGGACTATTTGTCAACCTTGTGTTTGCGGCTCTAAACCGCCAGCCCGTTTTCCAGAACGTGGCACACTTGGAGTGCTGCGTTCGGTCGAGCGGTTTTTTGGTTTATCGTCGCGGTTCAATGGCTTACCAGCGAGAATAAGTTTTACATCCTCACCAGACAAGGTTTCATATTCCAACAATGCAGCGGCCACATCATGCAAGCCTTTGCGTTGCTTTGCCAAAATCTTCTTGGCTTTGGCTTCACCAGCTTGAATGAGCGAACGGGTTTCTTCATCGATGAGCTTGGCGGTTTCTTCAGACAGATTTTTGCTCTGAGTCACACTGTGGCCCAAGAACACTTCTTGTTCATTGGCACCATAACGCACACGACCCAATCGATCAGACATGCCCCATTCCATAACCATGGCACGCGCCAAAGATGTAGCCATTTGAATGTCACCAACAGCACCATTGGTCACGTTCTTTTCGCCGCCCAAAATAAGCTCCGCTTCACGACCACCAAACAAAACTGCAAGGCGTGATTCACAAAACTCTTTCGAATAGCTATGGCGATCACCGTCAGGCAAATTCATCGTCACGCCTAAAGCACGACCGCGTGGAATGATTGTTACCTTGTGTAAAGGATCGTAAGGCACAGCCAAACCAACAACAGCATGACCTGCTTCATGGTAAGCCGTATTCTTCAACTCAGCAGGGTTCATAACCAATGAGCGGCGCTCTGCACCCATCATCACTTTATCTTTAGCGTCTTCAAACTCACTCTGCGTCACCATGCGCTTGTTACGGCGCGCAGCAAGAAGAGCAGCTTCATTCACAAGATTAGCCAGATCAGCACCAGAAAATCCGGGTGTGCCACG
>JANPGD010000039.1:0-2896 GCA_031423845.1 Hyphomicrobiales bacterium
CTACCTCTCCCACCATCGCCTTTCAGGAGGCGGTACGGCTCGATCAGTCAGTTTGTGAGTGCCTGAAATGTGCGGGTGTAGCTCAATGGTAGAGCAAGAGTTTTCCAAACTCAAGACGAGGGTTCGATCCCCTTCACCCGCTCCAATTCCATTTCAAAAAACTTGTATTTTGTTACCAGTTGCTAAGTTTGGCTAACAGATTGTTAATTCTTTGCAGTTTACGCTGCCTTAAATTGAATTGATGATTTAAATGCAACTTAAAAGCGTAAAACGCCTCGCCTTTGGCTATCTGTTGGCAACCGCTGCAGCAATGTTCGGTGCGGGCCTCATTTATGGGTCAGCCAAAACCCAAACTAATGCGCTATGGCGCAATCATATAATGAATTTGGACAAGTCTTTGCAGGCAGAAGCGCGCCAAGTTGATCAATCAATGCGATCAATCTACGAAAGTATGCGAACAATCTCATTTCTTCCCGCCGTCAAAAGTGTCGAAAGAAATGAAACGACGCTGCGTTCAGATGGCAATGAAACCATTCAACAGATTTATAATAGTCTCAACGCCAATATTGCGCTGTCAGAAATTCATATTTACCCACTCGATTTCAATCCCGAACGACTGGACTATATGACTGGAAAGCCAGAGGCGCCACAGTTCAGGTTTGATCACTTTAAAGATGGAAGTGAAGCTCCAGCAGAGCAAAGCACCATTGGTGAAGCTGCCGTCGGCGGGCCGCTCGCTGACAATAAAAAATCCTCACGTGAAAACGAAGCAGATGAATTTCAACAAGTTGTTGGACAAATTAAGTGGTTCAAAGAACGCTATAGCAATGTGGATTCGTTTCGCGGAAAAAATGTTCCCATCGTTGTCAGTGAAGAAATTACCACAGCCGATAATTCTGAGTACAATCAGACAAAAAAAGAATCCGATAGAGCAGGCGTGGTCTTTTCTGTCCCAATCTATGGTCTAGGCGGCAACCTTAAGGGCGTGGTTTCAACGATAGTAAGAAGCAATTCTTTGCGTGCTCTGCAATCAGACTCCGTCTATTCACTAACCAGTTTTTTTGGCGGTTATTCTACCAATGCCAATATCGGCTTCAGCACCAAAGGCGAGGATTGGCAGCCTTCACTTTTGGGCCTTCAGCAAGATCAGAAATTCTATTTAAAAACGGCAGTGTTTAAACAAGACCCGCGTGGCGGCTGGCAATTGCAAAGGGGCTATAGCGCTAAGGAATTTTATAATAGTCAGGAATTCATATCCATCCAAACTTTCACCATACGATCGGTGCTGCTAATATTTTTTGTCACATGTGTGGTGTTTGCTCAATTTGGCTTGATGCGCTATCGGCAAATGCTAATTTTATACCGTGTCAGCCATGATGCCCTGACGGGGCTGCCAAACAGAGTCTTTTTGGAAAATAGAATTGAAGAAGCCATCGCGGCATTGGCCAAAGGCGACAAGAGCATGTTGCTCTATCTTGATCTGGATCGATTCAAAGCCGTGAATGACACGTTAGGCCATCATGCTGGCGATATTGTTTTGCGGGCATCAGCCCAACGCATGTTGCAATCGGTCAGAGCATCTGATGTTGTGGCGCGCATTGGTGGTGACGAGTTTGTAATATTACTAAGCGGAGCCTCAAACCATGAAGGTGCGGCGACAGTCGCAACGCGAATGATTGGCCTTATAAAGCAGCCGATTACCGTTGAGGGCCGAGAAGTGTTTGTAGGTGCCAGCATTGGCATTACCACAATCGAAGATCCTGAAATGAGCGGCAAAGAATTGTTGCGCCATGCTGATCTTGCATTGTTCAAATCGAAAAATAATGGGCGCGGCAGCCACAGCTTTTATGAACCAGAAATGGACGCAGCCCTCAACGAGCGCCGCATGTTGGAGGCTGGGCTAGAAACAGCTGCGGTCAATGGCGAGTTGGTGCTGCACTATCAACCGATCACAAACATAAAAACCGGTGCAATCGAATGTTATGAAGCTTTGGTGCGCTGGAACCACCCAAAGTTAGGGCAGATTGGACCGCAGAGATTCATTCCTCTTGCTGAGGAAATCGAATGCATTGACACCATTGGATATTGGATTTTGGAGCAAGCCTGCCATGATGCAGTAAAGCTGCCGGAAAAATCGCGTGTTGCCGTAAATCTTTCCGCTGTCCAGCTCCGCAATCCCACGTTCCCTCTCAAAGTTATGGCTGCCTTGAACAGTTCTAAGCTGCCAGCGCATAGACTGGAATTTGAAATTACTGAGTCTGTGCTCATTGAAAAAAATAAAATTGCCGCCGAAGCTTTAGGACAATTGAGGGCCACAGGTGTTCACATTGTGCTTGATGATTTCGGCGTTGGTTATTCTTCCTTCACCTATTTGAAATCGGTGCAGTTTGATTCCATCAAAATTGATCATTCTTTCTTTTCCGAAATTGATAAGCCAGAGCAACTGGCAATTTTGCGAGCGATTGTGGCGTTGAGTAGCAATCTTCATTTGCCCGTGACGATCGATGGAATTGAAACTGCCGAACAGCTGGAAATTGCACGGCGTGAGGGCTGTACCCATGCCCAGGGCTTCCTCTTTGGCAGGCCTCAACCATTTGAACTTTTGGAAACGCAAGGCAGCAAACAGCTGACTGCTTGAAGCTCTTGTAAACAGCACTTGCCAGCCCCACATATTTTTCCTAAAGACGCGCTCGATTTTGATCGTTGTGATCATTCACGCGTTCATAAAACTCATTTTTTGAAAACGGAAAACAGACCATGGCCAAAGAGAAATTTAACCGCGACAAGCCGCATTGCAACATCGGCACGATTGGTCACGTTGACCATGGTAAGACTTCGTTGACTGCAGCGATCACCAAGATTTTGGCTGAAACTGGCGGTGCGACTTATACAGCCT
>JANPGD010000040.1:0-3220 GCA_031423845.1 Hyphomicrobiales bacterium
CAGTCAAAACCTAATCAATTACTTGATCTTGGTTTCCTTGAATTCAACATGCTTGCGCACAACCGGATCATATTTCATGAACGAGAATTTCTCGGTCTTAGTGCGCGAATTTTTCTTGGTCACATAGAAAAAGCCTGTATCGGCAGTCGATGCCAGCTTAATCTTGATAACGTTACCTTTAGCCATAATAGTCTCCGAAAATCTCTTTGTGGGGCGATACACCCCATTAAAGCGTGAATGTCAAGGATTAGCGTGTTCGTCGGCCGATAGGCCAAATCCGTGCATGCGAAGCGCCCATTGCAGGCCCACAATAGCGCCTTTTACGGCAGGAAGCAGGACCAAAGTCATAATAAGGGTTGCCGGAAGCCAAAACGCCAGCTGCAACCAGATTTCAGGTTTCCACATTCGTTCGACAATGAGGACTGCGGGAATCACAATATGTGCAACGATCATCATGGTAAAGTATGGGGGCGCATCGTCGGCCCTTTGATGGTGCAGATCCTCACCACAGGTGGGGCATGTGTCTTTGGTTTTTAGATAAGAATTGAAAAGTTTTCCTTCACCACATGCCGGACAGCGACACATAAAACCGCGTGCCATCGATCGTTTCCATGATCTTTCGATTTCGCTCATGAATCTTATTTGGGCCGTGCTGCGCATAGATTCAAATCCACGATCCGCCGCAGCGGCAACGCGCCGCAATTAACGGCGGCGTTTCGATTGGCGCTTGCCCGCATCACCGCGAAGTTTGGAAGGTTTTCCAGCACGGCCTTCAGACACCATATCAAAGCGCAAGCCACCCTTCACAGGGGCCGCTTCGACGAGTTTCACCTGAACAATATCACCCATCTGGAATGTCTCGCCTGTGCGTTGGCCAATGAGCGCATGGCGCACGTCATCATAAACATAATAATCGCGACCTAGGCTGGATGCCGACACAAAGCCATCTGCGCCAGTCTCTTCCAAGTTCACGAATAATCCTGCGCCGACAACGCCGCCAATGCGGGCGTTGAATGTTGCTCCTATTTGCGGGGCGAGAAATGACGCAATCAACCGATCGGTGGTTTCGCGCTCGGCCACCATGGCGCGGCGCTCGGCAATCGAAATCATCTCGCCCGTCTCATCGAGCGTGGCGATGTCATTGGTTGACAATCCATCGTCTCCAAAATTCAAGGCGCTGATGAGAGCACGATGCACAATCAAATCCGCGTAACGACGAATGGGCGAGGTGAAATGCGCATAGCGTCGTAAACTGAGGCCGAAATGGCCAGCATTCTGTGCCCGATACACCGCTTGGCTCTGCGTGCGCAGAACCATTTGATTCACCAGCTGTTCAAAGTCTTCACCTTCAACTGATTTGAGCAGGGTGTTGAAATGGCTTGTCTTGATCACTTGGCCCAAGGGCAATTCGCGTTGCACAGTTTTTAGAAACTGCGACAGGGCTTTAACCTTCTCTTGTGAAGGCTGCTCATGGATGCGATAGAGCAAGGGTGTTTTACGATTTTCCAATTCTTCGGCGGCTGCCACATTGGCTTGGATCATAAATTCTTCGATGAGTTTATGCGCATCCAAACGAGCAGGCACGATAACCTTGGCGACATTACCCAGCTTGTCCAAAATGATCTTGCGCTCTGGCAAATCCAAATTCAGTGGACTACGCTTTTCCTGCGCTTTTTTCATCAAGAAATAGGCTGCGTAAAGTGGTTTCAAAACCGGTTCGAGCAATCCATCCGCCTTTGGAGAATCTCGTCCATCAATGGCATCTTGCGCTTCTTGATAGGAAAGCTTGGCAGCGGAACGCATGATAACCCGCGCAAATTTATGCGATGATTTACGGCCCGATTTATCAATAGTCATAAAGCAGGCAAGGGCAGGGCGATCTTGCTTTTCGATCAAAGAACATAAATCATTTGAAATGCGCTCGGGCAGCATTGGCACCACACGGTCGGGAAAATAAACCGAGTTACCGCGAATGCGCGCTTCTTTATCTAATGCCGAACCCGGCTTCACATAGGCCGCCACATCGGCAATCGCGACAATGATTTTGAAGCCGCCATCGTCTTGTTCTTCAGCCCACACCGCATCGTCGTGGTCACGCGCATCGGGGGGATCAATTGTGATCAATGGCACATCGCGCAAGTCCATGCGGCCTGCTTGTTTGAACACGGCGAGCGCCTCGGATTCTTCCAATACTTTTTCCGGAAATGCATTCGGAATACCGTGTTGATGAATGGCAATTAGCGAAATATTGCGTGGGTCTTCCATATCACCAAGGCGTTCACGCACGCGGGCGATAGGCATGCCACGGCCTTGATCTTTGATAATCTCAGCTGCAACCAATTCACCGTTCACCGCGCCGCCTTCGTCGCCTTTCATCACCTGCAAGTCATAGCGGGCTTTTTTATCGACAGGCACAAGGCGTGCGCCTTCGCCTTTCACAACACGGAAGACGGCAAGCACGCGGCCCGCTCGATCCGACAGCACGCGCATCACTTTGGCTTTGTGCGAGTACGGGCCTTTGCCCGAGAGATGCTCAATCTTGGCCAAAACGCGATCACCCACGGCTGGGGCCTTTGCGCCGAGGGCTTCTATGAGTAATTTGGGTGGAGTATCATCATGCCATTCAACCGGATGCCCATAAGCATCGCCATTGTTGTCGATGCCTGCAACTTCAATCACGGTGACAGGAGGCAACTCGCCCACCACATTCATGCGGCGCTTTTTGCCAGCCACCGATCCATCACCCTTCATATCTTTCAGGAGCGATTTCAGTTTAATCTTGTCATTGCCCTTTATGCCGAAGGCCCGCGATATTTCACGCTTGCCAATCGGTCCCTCGGAACCCGCGATGAATTTTAAAATGTCATCACGAGCGGGCAAGCCTTTTGGCTGAGAAAGTTTTTGTTTGTCTCTAGGCTGTTTCGGCAACTGATTTTTTCACTGCTTTCTTTGCAGCCTTTTTAGCGGGTGATTTCTTGGCAGCTTTCTTAGCTGCCTTTTTAGCAGGGGCTTTCTTTGCAGCCTTTTTAGCAGGCTTCTTTTTGCCGCCGCCTTTGGCTTCACGTTCTGCGATTAACGCAATGGCCTCATCGAGCGTAATGTTTTCAGGAGTTTGCTCACCTTGCAATGTGGCATTGGTGCTGCCGTGCTTCACATAGGCACCATATTTGCCAGTGAACACTTCGATATTGCCTTCACCATCCGGATGCGCACCCAGATT
>JANPGD010000041.1:0-34035 GCA_031423845.1 Hyphomicrobiales bacterium
GCCAGACGCGTAGCGTGCGGCATCACGCACACCATTTTCAATGAGATGACGACCGAAAATCGCATTGCCAAATTCAAATACACCAAGGCAAATGGCGAGCAATGCTGGCATCACTGCTGTAAGCTCAATGAATGCGGTGCCGCGCTCATCTTTGCGGAAACCGTTGGTAAAATTGCGCAATGCCCTTTTCACTGCCATCACCTATAGAGTTGAACCCGGTCACGGGCCACCCCTGTGCCGTCTCCGGGATAAACAAGATCGACCAGCTCTGTATAAAGGTAGTTGTCACCGCCAATGGGTCTAATCATAAAGAATTTACCAAATGCCAGAGAGTAATAAGTGCCATTTCCACCGGGTTGAAGATTATTGGCTTTGCAGTTCATTATGGCGCCATAAATAATACGGCGATCCACGCTTCCGGTTGTTGTGTCTACGCCAACCACTGCTGGGCTTTTTGATGCAGCACAATTTGGTAAGCCGGTTTCCTGCGCTGCGCCTGTATTCGTCGTTCCTCCGGTTACGCTGTAACGATTGTAATAGCCGCTCGATATTTCATATCTATACAAGTCATAGCGTGAAGGTGGGTTGGCATTGGTATAAGCATTGCCATCAGGCGATGTTGGCAAAACGGCTGAGGCTCCGGACGTTCCAATAAAATTCAAATCCCAGTAGCCTATCTTGCCAGTGGCAGTTCTAAATGCGGTGGCAAATGTAGGGATATAGGCAGTGCCAAAATCAGGGTTCCAACCCCAATCACCGTTGCCGATGTTTGCGTTGCCCCCTCCATTTGAACAGGTGCTGGTTTTAAAACAGCTATCGATTGGAAGGGCCATGACCTTGGTGTTGTTTAGATTTGTGGACGTTGTTCCGACCGCTGCGTTACAGGCACGGTTATTAACGTTTCCAGTTGTCGGCGTCACATAGCCTTTGCGCACGTTTATGCCCGGAGGATAGGTGGCACTCGGACTATAGGCCCCGTTGCCTGACGGATAATCATCGAAACGCAGATTGAATGCTTTTGCAACAGTGGTCATGCTGCCGGTTTTTGGTTTAAGTGTATTGGCGATGTAACATTCGTCAGGCTTGATTGAAGCAATAGCGTTTTCCAATGCGCTTGCCCCATTGCCACTCACTTTTAAGAACCCAAATTGCCCGGGCACAGCAGTTACATTGTTGCCGCCAGTAAAGCCCAAAAACCGAATGACTTTGCGCCGTGTTGTATATGAACTTGCCATGGCACTCAGACCAAAATCATTGGTCAGATCAGCGTTGTTTGTTGGCTCCAACGGATTACACATGAACAGCGGAGTGAAATTACAAACGGCCGCATCAAAACCCGCAACTGCCTTTGCAGTCGACGTTGTAGTGACCGCACTTGCAAAGCCCACCGGGAATATAGTTGTGAAATTCTTTGGCGTGACCCCCACTTGGATATACCGTGCTTTCGGAGAGTTTGCCGCAATTTGAGTGGCGTTAGCGACTGGCAAACAGGGAAAGCTTGCATTCGGGATTGCCGTTGCATCACTCGGCGGAAGTTTTTCCAAGTAACAAGGTGTTGCAATATCACTGCCCGTCACGGTCGCTGCTGAACTGGTGAATAGGCCTGTGTTGGTGGTGACGAGAGAGACCACAGCGCGGTTAGCCCGCGTTATCGCATCGGGCCTTCTATCCAATTCCCCCGCCCCTGCCAGTGCTAGTGCATCAGCACCATGTTGTAATGTGGATTGCAGGGTTGAGAGGCGGCCTACGTCTATGGCTAGCAGGCTGAAGCCGATGATGACGGGGAGGGCTACGGTTACATAAATCAGCGCAATGCCGGATTCGTCTTTGTTAAAACGTCTCCACAAACTCATCAATCGATGGCGCAGTGCGCGGTGCATAATGGGCCTCCGGTGCTCATTGGGCGGGCGGATTTATGTTTATCGTGGTGCCACCCGTTGCGGCTGGCGGGGCTGCGTATTTACTCAAATAAATTTCCATCAAATCGGCAGCGCGTTTGCTGCGCATATAAATGACGGTGTTGTTGATATAGACGGGCCATGGGGTGACCGTTTGAATGGCCATGTTGGCGCGGGTGGCATCACCAGCGGAAAGGGAAATGCCATCGCTGTGGCTGAGGGCATCATAATCCTCAGCCAAAACCGGAGTGACCAGAGCGCAGGTGAGAACCAATGCGGCGAAAATGTTATTTCTGGACTTGGCCATAATTCACCTTTGGCAGATCGATGATGTGGCCATAGTGGCCATGATAAGTTTGATCGAGATTTTTGCGTGACACCTCAAGTTTGCCGAGTAGGAACAATTCCGGCTCGTTTGAGGATATTGGATTCTGCAGCGGATCATGCAGCTCCTGCTTATTGCCCACCGGATGCACCAAGCGCGGCGTGATGATGATCACCAGATCAGATTCTTTTTTCTGGAAGGCCGTGGAGCGGAATAGCGTACCCAACACTGGCACATCACCCAACCATGGAATTTGATCTTTTTTTCGAGTGTTGTTGCTCTGCAAAAGTCCAGCAATGGCAAAGCTTTGGCCATCTCGCAACTCAACAGTTGTCTTGGCTTTGCGAACAACGAAAACATATCCATTGTTAGACGTGTTAGTTAGCGTTTGATCAATTTCACTTACTTCTGGCAAGATTGACAAATTAATTAGGCCGTCATCCAGCACAGTTGGAGTAAACTCAAGTTTGACACCAAATTCTTTGTATTCCGTGAAGCACTCGACCTTTCCCTCAGTCGATGTTTTGCATGTCTTAATTGGGACTTCACCACCCGCATGGAAACTGGCGGATTCGCCTGAAATAGCGGTGAGGTTTGGCTCAGCCAAACGCCGCGCAACATTGCGCTGTTCAAGTGCATTAATAACAATATCAGGCGCAAATCCATTACTCAGGACATTAGCGATGAGAGTGGCAAAAGGTTGATAAAGTACACCAGCACCAGCAGGAACATTTGGTGGATTGTTACCCGACGCAAACCCATTGCCTTTGTTATTTACAGTGTTCCAGCTAATTCCTAATTCTTTACCTGCCTGACGATTAACTTCAACAAAACGCACTTCGAGATTCACTTGTTGATTGGCAGAAACAGACATTGAATCCGTCACGTCAGCGCCTGCAAAGTCATGGGCAATGACCATGGCTTTTTGAGCGGCAGGGGCACTGGGCACAACGCCTTCAAGCAGCACACGACCATTCAACGAGCGAATTTTAATCTTTGCATTGGGCATTGAAGCCTGAAGCGCTTCACGCATTCCGCCCAAATTGTGGGTGACTTCAATATCAATCACCGCCACCAGTTTTTTGTTTTCATCAAACAAGGTGACATTGGTGGTGCCCAGCTTTTTGCCGAGTATATAAAGGGTTTTATTGGTGAGCGCGTTCACATCGGCGGTTTCAGGATCGCCTACGATGATTTCTGAAAATGGCAGGCTGACGCGGATTGATTCTGAACTGCCCATCACAACAGCAAGGTGGCCCACCCGTTGCTCAGCTGAAAGTTTTACAATGCGAGCGCCAGCCTCCGCTGTGTTCACTGTTGTGAGTGGCGCACTCACCATCACCATGCCCACCGCCAAAGCTGCGGCACAAAGATTTTTGAATTTTTGTTTATAGAACATTTTCAATTCAATCATTCCAAATCTTTAATTCGCTGCATCAATCGGCACTTCATAAATATCGCGCTTGGTGCCGCGTGTGATACCAACCGAAACCTTTGTTGGCACTTCCACCGGCACTGCGGCGGCGGTTATAATGATGGGCTGTTTAGAGCCCGCCGCCAGCGCGCGCAGATTGGCTTCAAACTCGGCCAGCTTGGCGCGCATAGCATCCTCGCCTGCGGTTGAATTCGAGGCATCGTGGATGGCGGTTTCAAGTGCAGCTAATTTGGCGCGCAAGGCCATCTCATCTTTTCCAGTGGCATCCGCTGCACTTTTCACGGCGGCTTCAAGGCTGGCTAATTTGGCGGCCAATTGGGCTTTGCTGCTGTTGGTTTCATCCACCTTCTTGGCCACGTTGGTGATCGAACCTTCCAAGCCGCTGAGGCGCGCCGTGATGGCGGCTTGGGCTGCCGTTTGAGCATCAATCGCAGCTTGATAAATACTGGTGGACGAGACGAGCTCTTGTTCAACAATGCGCTGAGCGGGGGCGGGTTCAACGCCACCAGCGGCGCGCAGAGTGAACGACACCGAACCCGTAGATTGTGCCAAGGCAATTTTTTGCGCATCGATGGGTTTTACTTCAACGGTGATCACTTTGGCGAGAACGGGTTCGCTCTTCTTCTGGTCGGCCACTTGGTCCACCGCTAAGATTCGCACATTCTGAATCAGAATATCGATGGATGAGGAGGTGTCGCCATTGGCGTTTCTGGTGTAGAGAATATCAACCCGGTCCCCCGGCAGAATAAAGCCTGCCACACCCACCACATCATTGGTGCGAATGGAGGCGGCGCGCATGCCGGGGCCAACGAGGGCCGACAATGAAGCACGGGCGCCTGCGCCAGAAATTTTCCACTTGAGGATCGGTTCATTGGGGCTGATGGGGTTTAACACCAGATGCACACCATCGGTGGTTAAATCCGCAATCTTGGCATAGGAGCCTTCAGGAATGGCGCTTTTGGGCCATGGAATTTCGAGCAGGGCTTCGGGGATGATGGCTTCGCCGAAAGAAATATTGCGGCTGGCCACAACAATGGTGCTGGTTTCAACTTGGGCTGGTGCCACTGTGACAGCGGTAGGCCGCGCGGTTTGGCTGCTCAACCAAATATTGGCAAAGAACACCGCAACCACGCCGAAGACGATCGCGATAATGAGCATCACTAATGTATTGCCGCGCATGGAGTCTCCGCCAAATAAAATATATTAAAGCTATAAAAACCGTCGCCACTGAATTCAGCAGCGGCGGTTTGATTTGTTTTAAATATGCGTCAAATCAGCCCTTCCGGCTGAAATCCGCATTTCTAAATTAAGCACCAGGCAAAGCGCATGCTGGTGCACCACCGCCAGTTAGGTTGTTGCAGAGATAGGTCCAAGTTCCGGTGGCCCAAGTTCCAACTGAAGTCAGAATAGCCAAACCAACAGCAAGGATCACGCCGAGAAGTGCTGTGTATTCAATGAATGCAGCGCCGCTCTTGTCTTCGTGTAAATCGCGGAAAAACGATACGAGAGTCTTCATGATTTTCGTCCCTATTTTAAAGTTACTCATTTACAGTTTTAGGAGAATCGTTCGCGCTTCAATGCGCTTCCTCTCCCCCAGTAAAATCCCTTGTCAAATTTAATACAAGAGTTCACATGCAAATTAACGTATCATTAAGGACTCTTTGAGTCAAACTTTTGAGGCACTGCCGAATAGCCTCTAAATGTCAATAGTTCGGCCAAAAATTAATTTAAACTATTGATATAATGTTTTATTTTCATTTTCTGAACACAGAAAGGCCAAATTTGCGCCTTGGTCGCCAAACTGTAAATTTGGGGTTTTAGTTAACGTTGAGGCTCACTTTAATCAATTTCAACAACTTTTAGTTGATTTTATGGGAAGGGCACAACAATAAGTCACGCTTGTTAATGGAACTAAGCCCAACTCCAAAGGTTAATCGTCGGCACCGACTCACTCGGTTAGCATTCAGCAAGCTTTGAAAAGGTCGGTGAATGTGCTACTCTTAACTCCGAATTAGACTTTTTATGCGCAAATCTTCGCATGGGAAAAAAGCTTTTGTTAAATTCGCGAGTTTACGCCATTCAGAACGGTATCGCAGCGGCGCTGTTTCTTTTGTTGCTGACCAACGAGGTTTTGGCCTATTTACTTAACAGTTATCCATCCTCTGAAACGCTCTGGATGTTGACTCTCAACATCAATCGTTTGGTCGGCCCTTTCGTTGCGACAATTGAACCTTACTTTCACCAGCCCTACGCGTTAATGGCCGCATTGGCATGTGCCGCGATGATGCCGCTTGTCGCCTATCGCCGTCGCAGTTGGTTAGGCACGGCCGTTTCTGGGCATATGGCATTGGGTGGTTATGCTGTAATGTCCTTTACAGCTCTCGACTGGTTTTATCGTGATGTGGCAACGGCCAGCCTCGCTGGTGATGTTTATTCGCTCGGAAAGACAACAGGGATATTTGGCTTGATCGCGATGACATTGCTCATGGTCGTGCTGTGCTTGCTCAATCACGTGATGTTTTTCATGCGCGTAAAAACGCTTTGAAAATTACCACTTTAAATCAAGCTGAACCAATATGATTCATCTTGCATATAGTGTCGTGTTTTTTTTATTTTGCCTTGCGGTAATTTACGGCGCGATCTGCGATATTAAAACCTACACAATTCCCAACACTGTATCTTATGGATTAATCATCATTTTTGGATTTTATGCTGCATTGGTGTGGTTCAATACGCCTTCCATGCCCCATCTTGGTTTTTATATTACACCCATCCTTTCGAACGTTGCCTATGGGCTTGTTGTGTTTATTTTCTTTGTTGTATTCTGGAAATTGCGCTGGGTGGGTGGCGGCGACGTTAAATTCATCAGCGCCGTTTCACTTTTTATGGGGCTTGATGATGTGCTTGCCTTTGTCGTCCTGCTGTCCCTTATTGCAGTTCTTATGCTCTTCATTCTCAAATCTATTATCTTTTGGAACCCTTATTTCCGTGCGGGAAAACTGCCAAAATTTATTAAAACCATGCTAGAAAAAATTGAAGAAAAGGCCATTCCCTATGGCCTACCAGCCGCCCTTGCAGCGCTCATCGTCTTGCCAGATGTCATGTCGAAGGTTTACTGAAATGACACGTATTCAAAACTCCTCACACCGTTTTGCGATTAATAGCTGTTCCAATGTAGAAAAAATATCATGCCGAGCATAAAACAGGAAGTCGTACTTGATATTTTTCTCAGGCTTCTTTCCTGTGCCTGTGTCACCTTTTTCGTTGTAAATGCTCTCACTGCTTACGCCACAGATAGAAGTCGTATTACACTGGCTATTGTTGTGATTTCCGAAATCACAATAGTAGTGATTTCGCTTATTTCCAGGCGCCCGCAAACCCGTGACTGGCATTGGTTGACAGTGATGGCCACGGTTTTCGCAGGTGGTCTTTGGGCACCCTTAATCAGCTTCGACCCGCACACAGATTTGTTGGGGGAGACTTTTTCTGCCGCTCTACAATGCGCCGGTCTCATTTGGGAAATCAATGCAAAACTAACACTGGGGCGCTCGTTTGGTTGGCTTCCAGCCAATCGCGGAATTGTCGATGCTGGCGTTTATCGTATTGTCCGCCACCCCATCTATTTTGGTTATATGATCACCCATATCGGCTTTTTAGGTGCTAATTTCAATTTGCAAAACGTCTTAATCTTTACACTATTTTATGTTGCTCAAATTTATCGCATCTACATGGAAGAAGCCTTTCTGATGCTGGACGAGGCCTATCGCAATTATGCAACTCGGGTTCCCTACAGACTTATTTATGGAATATTTTAGATTGTGAATAATCACCTGATACTATCAACATGCACACAATTAAAAAATATGAACTATCTGATCATTGTCGACCAAATTAAAATCAACGCATTCATCACGCCTGTTTCACCAACGCTGGTTCAATGGATCGGTGGATTTCCATACGTGCGACTCGTCAATTTACAAGCACAGGCCTTTCAGGCGGCACTTTCTTTCGCTGCGAGGCGTGACTGAAGAATTACAACCGCAAGCAAGAACAACCCACGAATAACCGATTGCCAATAAGCGGAAAGCGAAATCCAGCCTAAACCATTTTCAAAATTCAGCACATTGAAGATGAGGCCCAACAGCATAACACCAGCCAGTGTTGCCCCAACAGAGCCGACGCCACCAGTCAAAAGTGTTCCGCCGACAGCAACTGCGGCAATCGCATCAAGCTCCATGCCGAGACCCACCAAGTTTGCATCACTTGAAGAATTAATGGCGATGACAACAAGACCCGCATGGATGGATGCAGCGATTGAGCGTCTCAAAGGCTACCGCGAAGCATTGGCCGCGGCAGGCATTGCATATGATAAATCAATTGTACGTTATGGTGACTGGCTTCCATTGCGCGGCTATCAGCTTGCGTTTGAACTCCTCAGTAAAAAATTAAATCCCACAGCAATACTCTGCGGTAATGATCTGATGGCGATTGGTGTTCTTGAAGCTGCGAGTGAACTGGGACTGAAGGTACCAGAAGATATTTCTGTGATGGGGTACGACGATCAAGAACTTTCACGCTATACCCACCCTCCCCTTTCAACTTTGGTCTTGCCAAATTATGAAATGGGTCAACGCGCCACTGAATTGCTTTTAGAAATTGTGGCCAACGGAAAAAAGACGCGTCCGAGGACAATTAAAATTAACGGGCCAGTTGTCAAAAGATCAACAACAGCAAAGGTCGCACGGGCGAGTAAGGTCAAGACAATTGCGGTTTCATCCAAAACCAATCGAACTAAATTCTAACAAACCCAATCTAAAAGTCGTTGGTGTTGAATTACATCAAGTAATATTAAACAACTCTACTTGGTGGAACCCGCTAGCAGACCCGCAATCAAATAGCGGTTCAGAAAAATAACCAGCAGACATGGAATGGCAATGGCGATGGTTCCTGATGCCATGATCAATCCGTAATCAATAAAATTTTTACCAGCAAATTCAGGGATCATCACCGTGAGTGGCTTGGTTATTTTAGGTGAAAAAATTAGAGGCACTGCATAGAGCCCCCATGCGCCAAGGAAAGTTAAAATGGCTGCTGCGGCGATGCCTGGTGCTGCAATAGGTACGATGATGGCCGTTAGTATTTTCATGTGGCTGGCCCCATCCATTCGCGCTGCTTCTTCAAGTGAAATCGGCAAGGTATCAAACACGCCTTTGAGCAACCAAAGGCAGAGCGGCAAGAAGGCCGAGACATAAATCATCGTGACGCCAAAATAGCTGTCCATCTGGTGTAGTGCGACCATGATCCTGAACAGTGGAATGATCACTGCATAGCCGGGAATGGCCATAGTAGCGATCACCGCGTAAAAAATTGGGGTCCGGAATGGAAATTCCAATCTTGTGAATGCATAGGCACCCATCAGTGACATGACTACGCAGATAACTGTTGCGAGGCTTGACGTTATGATGCTGTTGAAGAGCGCTGTACGAAATTGCCCCGCTACATCAACACCACCGAAATGGCCATCCATGATGCCGAGCAAACGTTGGTAATGTTCAGAGGTTGGGTGCACGGGATAGAGATTTATGGGACGCGCGGTGAAATCTGTACTGGGTGTAATACTGCTGGCCAGTGTCCAATAAATTGGTAGCAGTGACCACGCTAACAAGAGTGCCACACCGAGCCAAACAACGAGGTCCATTGGCAGAGTTTTTCGCATCAGCCCATCCTTGTATTACGGTAAACGCGTAGGACGTAGCCGAGTGAAATTAACAAGGAGATGATGGTTACAGTTAGTGAGAGCGCCATACCATATGAGAAGTGAAATTTGCGGAAAGCTTCCAGATAGATTTGCAACAGGATGGGCCGAGTTTCAACGCTGTTGAGCGTGAGAACGACTGCTTCATCAAACAAATTAAAGGCTGAGACCGTGGCATTGGTCATAGCGACGGCGATGGCACCACGCGTAAGCGGCAAAGTGATTTTCCAGAACATGTCAAACCGCGTGGCACCATCCATGCGCGACGCTTCATAGAGTTCAGTTGGGATTCCTTGCATGGCGGCTAGCACAATGACAACAGTTAGAGGCAACATGCGCCAAACATGAACCACCGTAACAAGCAGCAGAGCCGTCGTGCCATCGTTGAACCAAAGATGATTATCGTAGTCAAAGCCCATCAGCACCAAAATGCCATTTAACAATCCAGCACTAGGCGAATATATCCATCGCCAGATAATGCTGCTGACCACGGCAGGTAGCGCCCAAGGCAAAACGACGGCGGCTAGAACCCATTGCCGACCCACTTTGATTTGATTGATGAGGGCAGCAGCGGCGACGCCTAATATGGTCTCAGCCGTTACGGCCAACACCACATATTTGAAAGTATTCCACCATGACAGCTTCACCTCATTGTCGGTGAGCATACGGGTATAATTGGCAAGGCCCACAAAAGGTGTTCCCTGTTGCATTGGGTCAACACGGTGAAGGCTGTCCCATGCGGTGCTGATGATTGGATAGAACACTAAGCCAACCATCGTGAGCAAAATAGGCAGGATGAGTAGAAACGCTAGCCAGGCATCAGCTGGTTTGCTGACGCCTGGCCAAGAGGTTGTCGTCGCAGCAGACTGGGAGTTCACTGCTTCTTGGCCTCCGTCACTGCGTCAGCAATTTTTTGCATGGCTACTTCAACAGTAATTTCGCCTTTAGCAACGCTGTTGATCGAGGTGTTTACCGCAAGAGAGAATTGCGGATACCAGGTGGGTGCGCCCGCTGGAAACAGCGCTTCTACTGTTGGTGCTTGTTCCACGAGAGCAGCACCGCTGATCAGCTTGCCACTCTTTTCGACTTCGGCCAGTGCTGTTGTTCGGGTTGGCAAAACGCCATTGCCATAATTGTGGACTTGGAATTCTTTCGATGTCATCCACTTGATAAATTCTTTGGCTGGCCCGGGGTTGGTAGAAGCCTTCGGAATGCCTAGCCCTTCAAGCAGGCCAAAGCTTCTGGTTTTGCCGCTCACGGTGGCCACAGGAATAGCAGCCACGTTGCCAACGACGGACGATTTTTCAGGATCACTAAATTGACCGAGGCGACCGGGCTCACCACTGATCATAATGCTGGTGATGCCCTTGGCAAATATGGTGTCGTTGATTTCGCTGTCTTTGAGGCCTGTCGATGATGGATCAACCAAGCCTTCTTTCAGCAACATCATTTCAAACTCCATGGCCTTAAAGCCAGCGGAATCTTTGGCGACAAATGTGGGGTTCATATCTTTGTCAAAAAGATCCCCACCGAAGGCCTTAGTCAGCAGATACCAACTTGTCGATGCACCTTCCGTTGCCGAAAGCGGCAAGCCGATTGGATATTTCACAATGCCATTTGCTTTAATCGCCTTGGCGGCAGCTACAAGTTCATCAAGTGTCTTTGGCGTTGCCGTCACACCTGCATCAGCAAAGTGTTTGGTGTTGACCATCATCACGCGGAAATCATTGGTATAGGGAATGGCAAGCACATCGCCATTGATGTTGAACAAGGTGCTGCCCTTAATATCTTCAAGTGTTGCGGCGTCGATGGCATCATTGAGAGGAATGTACCAACCGGCTGCTGAAAACTGTCCCGTCCATGACCAGTCAAATTCAGTTACATCGGCAGGCGCAGTTCCAGCCAGAAGTGCGGTGGAAACTTTAACAGAAACATCGTCCCAGCTTGCAGTTTGCAGATCAAGCTTAATTCCAGTGGCCTTTTCAAAATCGGCAGCCATGGTCGCATCTTGCGGCGATGGCAGAAGCACGGTGATGGTTTGGCCAGCGAAAGGCTTTGCGTCATCGGCCAGAATTGGCTGGGCAGTTCCAGTTAAAAGAAATGCCGCGACTGTAAAGGTAAAACCATATTTGGAAATCAACATGTCTTCACTCCCTGTGAAAAGTATTGCGATGTTGTGAACTTATTGTTCAGACCGAAGTCTCAGACTGCAGCTCTTATCCAAACGCTAATACTCGAAATTCTTATTTTCTTGTCGATTTCGGTCTATTCTTTCTGGTTTTTGAGTGATATTTAGCAAATATATTCGACGCTTCTTCACTCTTGGTCTTGACCATGCTCTGCAACAGCTGTGATACTTAAAACAATTCAACAGTTGCGCTGAGAGGATTTTCAACACCGTGATCGAACCGAGCTTGCAAATTCCCAGCGCTGATTGGGTAGACCAGTTTTTTGTTTTTGAAGATGTTGGAAGTTCTCTGAGCGAACTTGAAACGCCCGTTCCAGTGATTGAACTTGATGTCATGGTCAAAAATCTTGTGCGCTGGCAATCCCATTGTGACCAAAACTCAATTTTCAACCGCCCTCATATTAAAACTCATAAACTTGTGGGCATGGCAAAGTTACAATTGGCGCTGGGTGCTAGTGGAATATGTGTTCAGAAGCTTGGTGAGGCCGAAGTGATGGCAGAAGCTGGCATTAGCGATCAATTGCTCACCTTCAATGTAGTTGGCGCTTCAAAGCTTTCGCGACTTGGGGCTTTACGAAAACGCATCGACATTGCTGTTGTCGCAGATAGTTTGGCCATTGTTGAAGGTTTGGCACACGCTGCGAAAATTGCGGGCCAAACACTTCGCGTGTTGGTCGAGTGTGATACGGGTGCCGGTCGCAATGGTGTACAGAACCCAGCATCGGCCTTGGCTTTAGCTCAGCAGATTGATAGTTTTCGAGAGCTGAAATTTTCTGGACTGATGACCTATCCACCCGCTTTTGCGCGCGGGGCAATTGCCGAGTTTATCGCTGAAACGAAAATGCTTTTAACCAAAAGTGGGCTCGCTTGTGAATGTGTATCCAGCGGTGGCTCGCGCGATTTGTGGAGCACTGAAGGCTTGGCCGACATTACTGAGTACCGCGTGGGAACTTATATTTACAATGATAGATCACAAGTAGCGGCTGGTGCTTTTTCCTTCGATGAGTGTGCCGAAACCGTTCTAACAACGGTTGTGAGCAGGCCCACTGAAAATCGTGCTATAGTTGATGCAGGATCAAAGGCACTGACCAGTGATCTTTCGGGAATGAAAGGTTATGGCATCGTTCGCGCCCTCAATGATGCACCACTTTATCAATTGAATGAGGAGCATGGCTACTTGGATCTAACAGCATCCACACATAAGCCCAAGGTTGGTGATATTTTGCGCGTGACTATGAACCATGTTTGTCCTGTCAATAATCTTTTTGACAAGGTTGTGTTTGTACGAGGCGACAAAATTTTGGGTGCCGTGAAAGTTGATGCGAGAGGAAAAGTGCAATGACGCCTGAACAGAGGCTAGAGAAACTCGGACTAGTTCTGCCCAAAACACCAGTGCCAGTGGCAAACTATGTGCCATGGCGATTTGCTGGGCCAATGCTTTATCTTTCAGGGCAAGGTCCAAAATTGGCAGATGGCAGCTATAGTGTTGGCCGACTTGGGCTGACAGCAGACATTGCTAAAGGCTACGCCGATGCGCGTTTGACCGGGCTTCAATTGCTGGCTGTGGCCAAAGCCGCACTCGGCGAACTATCGCGTATTGAAGCGGTTATCAAATTACTGGGCATGGTCAACGCTGAGCCTGACTTTTCTGATCATCCCAAAGTAATTAATGGGTGTTCCGATTTATTTGTTGAGGTTTTAGGCGATGCTGGGAGACATGCTCGCTCTGCCGTCGGTATGGGATCATTGCCCAACCGCATGACAGTTGAGATCGAAGCCATATTGCTCATCAAGTCAGCCTAACTGCGAAAGCGCTTGCGATAGTCTTTTGGTGTGCATCCCACTTGGCGTTGGAATGCATCATAGAAGCGGCTGAGCGAACCATGGCCACTTTCAAACGCCACCTCAATAATCGCCATGTCTGAATCAGCCAGCAACTTGAGGGCATGATTTAATCGCCGTTGCCGAAGATATTGAGCAATGGATTGGCCCAGGACTTTTTGAAACGTTGCCGTGGCATTGGTCGGATGCAAGCCGCTAATTTTAGCAACGTCGCCAACGTTTATTGGTTTTGAAAATTCAGTGTTGATGAACGATGTCATTTGTTCAACATGCGCAATCACGCGTCTGCCAGCCACCTGCGTGCCATGACGATGGTGGGCATCATCAATGTTGCCCTTTGGTTTTTTGGCGCGGAGTTGTTCGGTGGTCAGGCGACGGACACGCAGGCGCACTTCATCGCGCAAAATTTCTTGAACCTGACCACTTGCATCATCCCATTGCCGCACCCAGCGCTTTACTGTGAGGCTGTCTGCTTCATCAATCATCGATGAGGTTAACACGTGGCCTGCCAAAAAATCATTTTTAAAATCGCTGGGCACAACGAGAGACAAGAAATCTGCAAATGGCATATAGACACAATAAAGTTCTGTGTTCTTTTCTGCTGATATGACTTGGTGTGGAACTGCAGCCCAGAAGCAATAAAACGCACCTTCACTCAAGTGAACCTGCCGACCATTGATGAGGTAGGTCATGCTGCCACGGGTGATAACGTTGACTTCTAAGTGATCGTGCCAATGGGCTTCCGCCATGGGTTCAACCAAATGATATTCCGCCAAAAATTCATCTGGTTGCAGAAAACCACTGCCAGTTTGATGCGGATCGAGATGGCGCAAGGTGACATATCCCATTGTATTAATAGTGACTGTCATAAGAGAAGTGACCGTCGAAATCACTTAAAATCTGGAATCAAGCCTCATAATTCAGCAAGAATTTTCTGAATTCTAATGTCATTACATTTTTTAGATGCCAAAGGAGTGGTTTTTTCGAATGTCAAAAATCTGTTTGATTGGTGCCGGAAGCACAGTTTTCGCGCGTAATATTTTAAGCGATGCGCTGAGCAATGGGGAGATCGCACCTTGTGAAATTGCGCTTTATGACATTGACCCCGTCCGCCTTGCCACATCTGAAACAATGGCTCGGCGCATTTGCCGTGCGCTTGACATTGAAGATCAAGTGAAGCTTATCGCGACGACAGATCGCAAGGTTGCGCTTCAAAATGCTGACTTTGTAATCCTGATGATGCAAGTTGGTGGCTATAAACCCGCCACAGTAACGGACTTTGAAATTCCAAAAAAATTTGGTTTACGCCAAACGATTGCTGATACACTGGGCATCGGTGGTATTTTTCGAGCTCTTCGTACCATCCCTGTCGTGTTTGACATAGCACGGGACATGCGCACCTGCTGCCCTAATGCATTGATGATGAACTATGTGAACCCCATGGCCATGATCAGTTGGGCTATGACAGAACAGTTCCCAGACATCCGCTATGTGGGTTTATGCCATTCGGTGCAGGACACATCACAATTTCTGGCAAAAACTTTAGGCGAAAATATTGCTGATATTGATTTTTTATGTGCTGGACTCAACCACGTTGCCTTCTTCACAAAGTTTGAAAAGCGAATGCCCGACGGCACCCGGCAAGATCTTTACCCACGCTTGCGCGAACTGGCGCGCAATGGTGATTTTCCAGCTGACGATGCTGTGCGCTTTGAAGTAATGAAACGCTTTGGGCATTTTGTGACTGAAAGTTCGATCCACTTCTCCGAATATACGCCATGGTTCATCAAGCGTGGGCGCGAAGACCTTTTGCAAAAATTTAATCTCCCGCTTGATGAATATATTACCCGATGCGAAGACCAGATCACCGAATGGCACGAACTTCGCCACGAGCTCGAAGATGAATCAAGACCCATCGAAGTGGGCCAGAGCAATGAATATGCCGCAGCGATTATTCATTCATGTGTCACCGGCAAGCCAAGTTTGATCTATGGAAATGTGCGCAATAATGGATTGATTGAAAATTTACCGCCCAACGCCGCGGTTGAAGTTCCTTGTCACGTTGACCGCAATGGCATTCAACCTGTTTGCGTGGGTCGGGTTCCCATCCAGCTTGCGGCTATCATGCGCAGCAATATAAATGTGCAGGAGCTTACGGTGATGGCTGCCATCACGGGTAAGAAAGATTACATTTATCATGCTGCGGCCATGGACCCCCACACATCCGCAGAGCTGTCGCTGGCCGAAATTGAAAAACTGGTGGATGCTTTGATCGCCGCCCACGGAAATTTCTTGCCGGCTTATGAGACATTGAACGCATGAACCACTTTGACCTCACTGGGAAAGTTGCAATTGTCACGGGTGGCCAGCGCGGTATTGGGCTTGGCATTGCCACGAAGCTTGCCACAGCTGGTGCTGAAGTGGTGATCTCGGGCATCGTCGATGACGACGGTGAACGGGTCACGGCTAAATTACGACAGCAAGGCCTAAAAGCAACTTACGCCCATATGGACGTGCGCTCTGAAGCGTCTGTTACTCAAAGTATAGATGACGTCGCAAATCTTTTTGGTCGGATCGATATTGCTGTTGCCAATGCAGCGATCTATCCCAACACGCCAATTGCAAATATATCAACCGATGAATGGGATGCGGTTCTCGCCGTCAATCTGCGTGGTCCATTTTTGTTGGCTCGTGCTTGCCTACCGCATTTTCAGAAACAGCGCAGCGGGCGTGTCATTTTTCTCTCATCAATCACCGGACCCCGGGTTTCATCACCGGGCTATTCGCATTATGCAACAACCAAAGCAGGTGTTCTTGGTTTCATGCGTACGGCAGCTTTGGAATGGGCACCATGGAATATTACTCTCAACGCTGTTGAACCCGGCAACGTGCTGACCGAAGGAGTGAAAGAACATCAACCTCAGAGCTTCATTGATGCCCAAGCAGCAGCTGTGCCCCTGCGTCGCCTTGGAACACCTGAGGACATTGCCCATGCCGTACATTTTCTTGCATCTGATGAAGCATCCTATATCACAGGGCAAACAATCGTGATTGATGGCGGGCAGACCATTCCAGAAATGGCGACAGCCATTCTGCCGGAGGGCTAAACTTTGGCGGGCGTTTCAGTTTATAATTTGGTGAAGAACTACGGAACAGTAAAAGTGTTGCAGGATGTTTCGTTTGAAGCCGCCGATGGAGAATTCATTGCGTTGGTTGGCCCATCGGGTTGCGGAAAATCTACACTGCTTCGTTCAATCGCAGGGCTTGAATCGGTGCAAGGCGGTAGCATTCGCATTGGCGATCGCGAGGTCAATAATCTTGATCCTAAAGAACGGGACGCCGCCATGGTGTTTCAAAATTATGCTTTGTATCCGCACATGACGGTTCGGCAGAATATGGCATTCTCTCTGAAACTGCACGGCGGCAAACCGCAGGAAATTTCTGAGCGCGTGGTCGAAGCAGCAAAAATTCTGGGCCTTGAACCTTTTCTCGAACGCTACCCCCGTCAGCTATCGGGCGGTCAACGTCAACGCGTTGCGATGGGCCGGGCAATTGTGCGCAAGCCATCAGTATTTCTCTTTGATGAACCACTTTCAAACTTGGATGCGGCCCTTCGCGTGCAAATGCGGTCTGAAATTCGAAGTTTACATAAGCGCATCGGCGTCACCTCAATCTATGTCACCCATGATCAAGTCGAAGCGATGACCATGGCGGATAAAATCGTTGTCTTGCAAGCTGGTAAAGTTCAGCAAGTGGGTCATCCTCTGGAACTTTACGATGAGCCCTGCAATGTTTTCGTTGCAACCTTCATTGGTTCTCCAGCAATGAACATGATCCCTGTGGACGTTAAAGCTGGAAAACTTGTCACCAGGGATGGGCAAGCGCTAGCCAGCAGCAAAAAATCTGTGAACACAAAATTTGACCTCGGCATCAGACCAGAACATATCACCGTTTCAGAAAAGGGCACACGGGGCAGTTTTGAAGCCATCGTTGAAGCAGTCGAGTCAACGGGCAATATGAGTCTCCTTACCTGCAATGCAGCCAGTCAATCTCTCAACATTACAACAGTCGGCCGCTTGTCAATGTCCGTCGGGGAAATCATTGGACTTTCCTTTGCGCCTGAGCACCTTCATTTATTTGATGCTACAACAGGCCTGCGAGTCTGATTTCGCCGTCGCTAAAACCCTTTAAGCGACAGCGCGACTCAATGCGCATTGGCTCCACAAGTCCGACAATGCTGTGGCAAGTTTCGCAATATCCTCATCCGTATGAAACGGCGAAGGCGTAATGCGCAATCGCTCTGTTCCTTTGGGAACCGTCGGGTAATTGATTGGCTGAATGTAAATGCCATACTGATCCATCAATATATCACTGATCATTTTGCATTTCGCAGCATTGCCAACCATCACCGGAATAATGTGACTTTCATTATCCATCATAGGAATTCCGATGGCATTGAGGGCTTTGTGAACTTTAGCCACAGTGCGGCGTTGGCGCTGGCGCTCAAAATCGCTGTCTTTCAAATGCCGAACCGCCGTGCGTGCGCCCGCAGCTATGGCTGGTGGCAAAGCCGTTGTAAAAATAAAGCCGGATGCAAAACTACGGACATAATCACAGAGTTCTCGCGATGCTGCAATGTAACCGCCAACAACTCCAAAGGCCTTGCCGAGTGTTGCCTCAATAACTGTCAGGCGGTGCATTTGCCCTTCACGCTCCGCAATGCCACCGCCACGAGGACCATACATGCCCACGGCGTGCACTTCATCGAGATAAGTCATGGCCCCATATTTTTCAGCCAAGTCACAAATGCCTTTAATATTGCCAATATCGCCATCCATTGAATAAACCGATTCAAATGCGATCAGTTTAGGTTGGTCAAACGGAATTTCCTTCAGGTGCCTCTCCAGATCAACCAAATCATTATGTTTGAAAATATGGCGCTCGGCTCGACTATGACGAATCCCTTCAATCATCGACGCGTGATTGTCAGCATCCGACAAAACAATGCAATTGGGAATGCCCCCCGCCAGCGCGCTAAGAGCGGCCCAGTTTGAAACGTAACCCGAGGTGAAAAGCAATGCCGCTTCCTTGCCGTGGAGATCAGCGAGTTCTTCTTCGAGCAAGACATGCTCATGGCTGTTGCCAGAAATATTGCGTGTGCCACCGGCACCTGCCCCATAAGCGCGCAATGCAGCACAAGTTGCTTCAATCACTTTAGGGTGTTGGCTCATGCCCAAATAGTCATTCGCGCACCAAATCGTCACATCCTGAGTAACGCCATCTTTGTAGCGGCGAGCAATTGGAAAATGTCCGGCCTTGCGTTCCAGTTCCGCAAAAACCCGGTAACGACCTTCTTCACGCAATTGCTCAAGTTCTGCGGAAAAAAAATTCTGAGGATTAAACTTTGAAGACATTACAACAAATTTCCAACTGGGTGCGATGATACGTTCTGATCTTACTACAGAGTCTGTATTTTGTTTACTGAGCGCTTTTGTTAAAAGCGATTAAGCTACAACTTCTCAGTCGGCAGTGGTAGCATGAGAAGGCCAAGCTCAATAAGACAAATTGCAGTCAATATTGCCGCATGCCAAATGGGCAAATATTGGGGAACTTAATGTGATATTCCACAAAGCTCGGCCTGCGCTTCTGATTGCGCATATGCCACTCGTTCAGGACATCGCTTGTGCAACCAGCAGAGTGTCTGTGAATTGTTCAAACCGTTGAACCTTACCGCCACTCACTTTCCAAACATGAACGACACGCGCGGTCATGGCTTTGCCTGATTGTTTATGTCGCGCTGAGTAGTCGCCGATCGCTACGGCATGATCACCAGCGTCCAGCAAGCGTTCGAGCTTGAAGGTGTAGTCATCAAATTGAGTGCCTAAGGCCATGAAGACGTTTTTAACGATGGCTTCTGGCCCATGATAGGTTCCAGCACAGGGGAAACCAGCCATTTCGATCCATTCGGTTGCGGGCGTAATATCAGCCAACATGCCTTCAATGTCACGACGAGCATTGGCATCATAGTGAGACTTCACGACATCATAAGCACTGCGCATAATCTTCTCCCTCACACTGGTTCTTGTCCAGGCAAATAATAACTCATTGAAACTTTGCGGATGTGTGCGCCTGCCGGGTTGTTTTCGACGGCACCTGCACCGGTGACGCCCAGAAATTTCCCGGTCGATCGCAGGTCGGTGAAGTTATAAAAAAATGTTGAGGCAACAGGGATGATAAATTCACGGAACGTAAAGACGTATTGATCTTCAGCAAATTTGTATGTTGTTGTGAGATCAACATCGCCATGGCCGCGCTGTACGCCCACGAGACATTGCCACGCATAGCGCTCCGAAGAGAGGTAAGTGTGTTCATAAACATGGTGCGGGCTGTAAGTGTAATGGGCTCTGAGGCCAATTAGATCACGCGAGAGGGCGGGAACAATGCTGTCGCCTTGACTGGCGCCATCAATAATTCCCGCGCGGAAAATCTGCGCTACCCGAGGCTCGCCCGGGTTTGCTCCAGCATCACGCACTACTGACCGAATTGAAAGTACACGCCCGGTTTTTATATTAAGGATCAGTGTTTCTGCTTGCTTGACATTTTGCGCAAAAGTGACATCAACAAAATATGTCTCAGGCGCAACGCAAACGACATCGCACAGATCCTGCCCGTTGCTGCCTTTTTCAAACCAATTGAGATTATGAGCGCTTAAAAATTCCAGCACAAGCTTTCGACCATCGTCAAAGTTTATGACAAGACTCATGCCTTTCAGAGCGGCACTGGGCGGCAGACGATTGGTGGCAATGCCTGCTGCAAAATCATCATAATTTTTCCAATCAGCGGGCGCTTTTGTATCGGTCATAGTTTTTTCCTTCTCACTCAACAAATGCCAATGTCGGCAAATCAACAGTGGCGGTGCCGCCATCAACTGTTACAACTGCACCATTGACCATGGCGGCCTCGTGACAGGCGAGGAAGCAAACGACATTAGAAACTTCTTCAGGGGAAGCAGGTCTACGCATCGGCACGTCTTTGGTGACGAGTGCATAGGCCTCTGCGATGGTTTTAAGACTGAACTTCGCCATGACATGATGCATCTGCTCATCGGCCATAGTGGTTGTCACCCAGCCCGGGCAAACAGTGTTCGTACGAACGCCCATGCGGCCATAGTCCCGCGCCAAAGACTTAGCCAAGCCGATGCAGGCATGTTTCATGGTTACATAGCCTGCCGCATCCGGCCCCGAAAATAGCCCCGCAATCGACGACAAAACGACGATATTGCCTTTGCGCTTGATCAACTCGGGAAGGCATTCGCGAGCACTCACAAAGGCCGTGTCGAGGTTCAGTCTTGTAGCCAATGACCATGTTTCATCGCTCATCGAAATCGTTGGGCCTACACCATGGCCACCAGCATTGGCGATCAGAATATCAAGGCCACCAAAGCGCTCACAAATTTCGGCAACACCTTTCCTCATCGCCGCACCATCAGCCGCATCAGCCACCACAACCATGACATTGGTTTCGGCGGCCACGGCTTCAAGGGGCTCCTTGCGGCGGCCGACCAATGCGACGTTAGCTCCCTCACTTGCCAAGCGACGAGCGACGGCCGCACCAATTCCTGTGCCGCCACCCGTAATCAAAACAGTTTGATTTTTGAAACGCATCTAAGTTATCCTCTATAAATTAAGTGCTTCTGCCTGTTCGACGAGCTGTGCGCGTTGAAACGCTTGGAAAGCGGCGTTAGGCTGCTGTGCAACAAAGAAATCGAGAGCGGGGTCAGTGACTTCGGTTTTGATGCCGGACAATTGCTCAATCAATGCATGACCACAAAACGGCACATAGGATTCAGAATACCCACCTTCATGCACGACGGCCACGCGGCTCCCACAATGATGGTCCGCAAGGCTCATCACATCGGCCATCATCCACCGAAAAGATTCACTGTAAAGCGACATGCGTGCCAAGGGATCGAGGCAATTGGCATCAAGGCCCGACGCAATAATGATGAGTTCAGGTTTGTAAGCTTCGAGAGCCGGAAGCACCACCAAGCTAAATGCGTCTCGGTAAGCCTGATCACCGCCGCCGGGGAGCAGTGGGATATTCAAATTGTAACCCTTGCCTCGGCCTTCTCCACGCGTGCTGGCCGATCCCGATTCAATTGGAAAACAATTTTCTTGATGAACCGAAATGGTCAAAACATCTGGACGATCGATAAAGATTGCTTCAGTGCCGTTGCCATGGTGAACATCCCAATCCAAAATCGCAATGCGGGTGAGACCATGTTTGGCAATTGCCACCTCAACAGCAATTGCGATATTGGCCAACATGCAAAAACCCATGCCCATGTTTGCAAGGCAATGATGGCCTGGTGGCCTAGACAGAATATAGGCGTTTTTCAATTCACCGCGGATCACTGCATCCACGCCAGCGATTGCCAATCCAGAAGATTGCTTTGCAATTTCATAACCGCCTTGGCTGAAACTGGCTTGAATGCCCATGTCTCCTCCACCCACATCACTCAAGGCTTTGAATCTACTGACATAGGATTGCGGATGAACGCGCAGCAAATCGACTTCTGTTGCCATTGCAGCGGTGCGTTGATCAAGCTGTGTGAGCAAGCCCGAAGCATCCATCAAATTGCGAAGACGGCGTTTGGTGTCGGGAGATTCTGATAACCCAGAAGCGTTAGGTGGCTGAATCCAACCGCCCACAGGAAATATGCCAGCATGAAGTTGGCCTGTGTGCCACATGCATTTTTCATCAAAATAGAAACCCGTGTCTAGTTTGGCCATAGCGTTCATTCTCCGAAATATAGACGATGTAGTTTTTGCGGATCGTTGCGCAATTCTTTGCACGTTCCATCATATGCAATGTGTCCATGACGTAAAACATAAGCTCTGTGACCAACCGCCAAAGCCAATGATGCAAACTGCTCAACCAATAATACCGACAAGCCCTGACGCGATAATTCTGCGACCAGCTTCATCAGGCGTTGAACGATGAGTGGTGCTAGCCCCAATGACATTTCGTCGATCAGCAAAACCTTGGGCCTCGCAAGCAAAGCACGCCCGATCAAAAGCATTTGTTGTTCACCTCCCGAAAGTAAACCAGACTTCACATTTCGCCGCTGCACAAGTTCGGGGAATATCTTGAAAACTTCATCCGTGGAGGCATCATTGTGGCGCGCAACTTCCAAGTTTTCTTCGACCGTGAGATCAACAAACACTGCACGTCCCTGCTCGATCAACGACAGGCCTGCTTTGGCTCTTTTACTAGGGCCTAATTTTTCAACACTGACATCACCCAAGTGAATCAATCCACCAGTGCTGGCAACTGCACCCGCAATGCCTTCGAGCAAAGTTGTTTTGCCCGCACCGTTGGCCCCCAAAAGCACAGTGATCGTACCCTCATCAACCACCAGTGAAGCATCGCGCACCACAGGCAAGCCAGCGCGGTTAACCGAAAAGTTTTCGACGATAAGCGAGCTCATGCGACCAATCCTTCTGGATCGCCGATATAGGCTTTTATGACTCGCGGATCGGCCAGAACCTTTTGGGTTGGACCTGCGGCAATCACTTTGCCAAAATCGAGAACGACAATGGTGTTGCAGACCATCCTCACAAGATCCATATCATGTTCGACCATCAGTACTGAAGTTCCAAACCGTGTCGGTATTTGCGCAATGCGTGCAGCGAGTTGGGTTGATTCTTGGTGAGACAGGCCAGCGGCAGGTTCATCTAAGAGTACAATTTTAGGACGCGCCGCGATAACACCTGCAACATCAAGCAAGCGGCGTGTGCCTGCATCGATTTGCGAAATGGTTGTGAGGGGACCGGGGCAACCCATCCATGTGAGAAGCGCGACAGATTCCTCAGTTTGCAATCGGCGACCCGCCGCCAGCGTCAAATATTCACCCACTGAAAGCTGCGGGGCAATGCGTGTGTGTTGCCAGGTGCGGCGAATGCCTGCACGGGCCCGTAGATGTGCGGGCAGACCATCAAGTTTTTTTCCATCCAGCAAGATGGATCCTTCATAAGCGGCCAGGAAACCTGTGACACCATCAATCAATGTTGATTTACCGGCGCCATTGGGTCCGATGAGGCCCACTACAGACCCTTCTGGCACCGTAAAGCTCACGTCATTGAGAGCTACCACACTGCCGTAACGTACGGTGACGTTTTTTATATCGAGCATAGGGCGGGCATTGGCATTCACAACTGGAGGCACCACAGTTGCCAATGCCACATCATCGGTAAAACCACTGGCAACAATTTTCTTGCCTTTGAAAAATTTGCGCACGAGTCCGCGAAAATCTTCTGCCATCGTGCCACCCATACTCAGGGCCTGGGTTGCACCCAATGCAAAAAAGATGTTGCCGATATCTTGTGGCAAGCCTAGGCGGCGCAAAACTTCTGGAAAAAAGATGATGAGGATGCCACCAAATATGGCCCCTTCGGCCAAATGCGCTCCCGCCATCGTTGTGACAACGAAATAGACCATGGACACCATCAGTGTAAATGATTCAGCTACTAACGTGCCGAGTTGGCCGGCAAGCAAACCCCCGCTCAAGCCAGATATGAAGGCGCTTAACGCAAATGCGCTGAGTTTGGATTGTGGAATACTCACACCATGGGCGGCCGTACCGCGTTCTGAATGGCGCAATGCCAACCACGAAGCACCCAGTGGCGTTTGGCTCAAAAGATTGAGCGCAATAGCAAGAATAACAAACACCGCAACACACAGAGCAAAATATGCTTGGTCAGAACTGAAGAGATCAGGTCTTTGCACAAAGATGAATTTAGTTTGCCCCGGAAAAGTGTAAGACAAAAGGATCACATCGAAGGCGGCGGCAAAACCAAGTGTTACAATCGCAAGGTTAATGCCCCGCAGGCGCAATGCTGGAAGACCAATGGCAATGCCAAATGGCACAGCAGCGAGGCCACCTAACAAAATCCATAGCAACAATGTGCCGGGGGCGTGCTTTACGTTGAGCCATGCCACAACCCAAGCGCCAATCGCAGCAAAAGACATCTGGCAAAGCGAGATCATGCCCGCCCTGCTCGCAACCAAACCAACACCGAGCAAAGCAATGGCAGCGACGACCGCCCCTGTGAACAAGAACACCCAATAGGATGTCAGCGTGACGTTAATGAGAATGGTTGCGACACACGCTATCAGAATTGTGGTGAGGGCTGACTTTAAATTAGCGCGCTTCATCCCACCGCGCCCTTCGTTGTGACCACATTAAAACTGCAAGAATAATCAAAAATGGAACAGCACTGCGGAATTGTGCCAAGCTTGAAAGTCCCGCTGCCATGCCCTCAAGCAAACCCAGCGCTATACCGCCCGCAAGTGTGAACCAGAAACTGCGAAAGCCGCCAATTAACGCTGCCGCAAATGCTGGCACGACCAACATGCTAAATGTTAAAAAATTTGGCGCTCGTTGCGGGGCTATGATCATCAAGGCGATTGTAGTTGCAAGGCCTGCCATGGCCCATACTCCGATTGATAGTCGACGCACCGGAATGCCGATGAGCTCGGCAGTGACTGGCCGTTCGGACAGTGCACGAAGTTGTAAACCCATGCGCGTGTGATTCAAAAATCGCGTCGCTGCGATTGTAAATATAAAGGCCAAGGAGATGGTGACTAAAGCTGCACGGGTGATTACAACTCCGGCCAGTGTGAAAGCGGCACCCGGCACAAGATCAGGAAATGGTCTTGGGTGTTGTCCACCTGTGATGCGCAACCCCAATGCGATCATTCCTACTAGTAGAGCTACTGTGACTGCAGCTTTGGTTTGGGCCGGGGCACCAGCAAACCATTTCATCATCACGGCCCCCAACAATGTTGCCGTCACAGTGCCAAAAGTGAGGCCCACCAAAATGCAGATGGGAAGCGGGATGCCCTGCTCGCGCAGCATCACCATCGCAAAAGTTCCAACCGCGCCAATTGCGGCACCGGTGAAATTCACGACTGAAACCAATCGATAGGTGAAGACCAAGCAAACACCGATCAGCGCATAAGCGCCACCAGCGGCCAAGCCTGCAACAGTTGATGTGAACATTGAAGAGACTCTATCCGGAGAGTTATTGATTTCAATAAATACCCCGCAGCCACCATAGGGGAACGGCTGCGGGATGAGATTGCTTAGTTTTTTACTCGGGAGGGAGAACAAACCAATCTGGAGTTTCTACTTTCCACGCGCCACTTTCAAGCTTCACCATTTTAGTGCCTTGCGATGAGGCGTGGGATGCTGCCATACCAAACGTGTAAGGTGTGCCAACCAGCGGATTGTTTACAGGTGCTAGATTGTGCAGTGCCGCAGTCACCGATTCACGTGTCACTGGGCCATCAATCGACTTGAGAACATCAACCAAGATCGTTGCAGATTCATAGCCGCCTTGAGTGAATGCTGTGAGTGGCATTCCGGCTGATGACATCGCGGCATTCCAGCTTTCGTTGGATTTGGATTTGGAATCTGTATAGGGTTCCCATTCAGTGCCAACATAGATTTCTTGCTTGGTTGCAGCCAGAGTTTTTGCCACTTGCTCAGTATAGCCCGGCGCCAAGAACAGCCACTTGATGCCAGTGATGTTCTGGGCATCAGCAGTATTAATCATCTGTACGATTTGTGGTTCGACGGTGTTCATCACAACAGCATCACAACCCGCATCACGCGCCTTCAATACATAAGGCGTATAGTCACCTTGGAATGGCAAGGTGAGATCAATCATACCAAATTTTTGGCCGCTCACCTTTTCCCAACGCGCAACAGCAGCTGGGTATGCTTCGTCAGTCCCGCCTACAATCCAGAAAATACCGCAGAGGTTCTTGGCCTTGAGCACGGAAGAACCATATTGCAGCACTGCCGTTGTGAGCGTGTAAGGGCCCACGTTTACTGGTGAAATTGAGGGTGCGTTAAAACACACAGGATCAACACCAAGGCCATGCACAGAAAGGATGCCTTGTTTGTCGTAGTAGCCAGCATTGACAGCACAATCGAGAAGGCTGGCGCTGCCTGTCATAACAACTGCACCTTTATTCTCGACCAAATCACGCGCCGACTGGGCTGCCACTTGCGGGTCTGCTTTGTCGTCTGCAATTGTGTAGTCAATCTTACAGCCGTTAATCCCCCCAGCCGCGTTTACAACGTCAAAAGTAGCTTTGGCAGCTTTTGGCACTTCGCTAAAATCAGCAGGGCCAGTTATTGTCGATACAGCGCCGACCACAATTTTACCATCTGTACAGGTGGGACCGGCCGCTGAAGCGTTGTTCGCAGTCATCATTGCGGATGCAAAGATAGCCGTCGAAGCAAGTGCTGCAGAAAATATGTAGTGTTTTTTCATTTTCATTTCTCCCAGTTAAGCTGGTGGCAAAATTGTCCACCAGAAATTCCAAAATCTCATATTCTGTGCTGGATTAGTTCCAGTCTCGTATTCTAATGCTACAAAACTCTATCGCGCGGCGCATTCATTGCTATGGTATAAATGTACTATCATTGGCGCACCAACGCTCGCGACAAGGCAAGCTTGCCTTTGGTCGAGGTTTTTTTGTAGACTGAGGCCAATTGGTTGCGAACGGTGTTCGGCGAAACTCGATTTGTGGACGCAATAGCCCGCATCGACATGCCGGAAAGATAAAGCTCTGCGACCACTTTTTCACGCGGCGATAACACGTCCCAAGCTCCCGGTTGCGAAAGCCTAACTAAGGCAAGATCTTGCGTATAGCGCTCCGAGGTTAAGGTTACAGATTGGCCAATCCAGTGGTTTGTCTTTGTGGGCAATCGTCCAAGAATGGCATTGCGTTGGCGCTTCCCCAATTTTTCACTCGCCATGGCTTTTGCAAAGCCACTGGTGGCATGCACAATCTGACCATCAGCATCGACAATTGCAGCTTCCCCACCAACGGGCGCACTGGCTTTTATTTCGCTGCGCATTGACACGGAAAAACTTTGCTCTAGGTGCCGCAAAATGATTCTGAAATCATCCACCTCATCAGTGCTAAATGTCGAGGACACATCAGTGCGGTACAAAGACATAAAGAAATGAAATGACGATGCACTGTTCAAACGGCAGTGACCATTCAATATGGCACCCAAATTATAGCTTTTTGCAAAGGCCTTATATTCTGGCGCTACGGATGCCATTGTTGGTGATAGCCACATTGAAAAAAGGGGTAGATTGCGACCACGCCGGATGAACGGATCTATCTTCGAAATGGCGCGCACCGCCGCATCAAAACTTCTTGGTAAATTGTAACTGGCGGAATTGACCAGCATCGTGCGACCGGCCGTAAAACTGGACCAACCCCACCAGGCCGCATCGAATTGCACTACTTCGCGGATCAAACTTACCATCTTAGACTGGTGATCGATCGAACTGGAACCGATTGCAGAGTCTGTCAGCTTTAAAATGAGTTCACTTAATTGGTCGTTGTTCATGGCCGGTGTTCCTGTTGCAGAACCAGCGAGCTTAAGTTCGAGAATCTCCGCTGGATACAACATTAAATACCCCCAGCAGCGGCAGCTGTTTCATCTCTGCCGAGGATAAATCTGGCACAGCGCTCGCCAATCATCATTGCAGGGGCATTGGTGTTGCCCGACACCAGTGTCGGCATGATTGAAACGTCAGCCACACGTAAACCCTGAACACCCCGGACTCTCAGTTCCTCATCAACAACTGCACCCTTGTCTGCGGCTGATCCCATTTTGCACGTGCCAGATGGATGGAAAACTGTCTTGGCGGTGGTGCGCACATAATCACTCAGCGCTTCGTGATTTTTCTCAACACCAAGTTTTGGTAAAACGCGGCGTTTGATAATTTTTGCAAGTGCTGGAGCTTCTAGAATCTTGATACTGAGTTGCACCCCACGCACTAATGTATCGAGATCAGATACATCCGAAAATGTATTGGCTTTGAATAGTGCCGGGTCTTTTGAATTTGCTGAGCGCAATTTTACGGTACCACGCGACTTGGGCCGCAGAATGCAGGGGCCAATACTCAGGCCATGACCGGGTTCAGGTGTGCGATCAGCAAAACCAACAAGGGCTGGCAAGACATGAAATTGGATATCGGGCTGGCCTGTGCCTGATACATCCGCAAAGCCTCCGCACTCAACGACGTTGGATGTGAGTAAACCAGTTTTGGTCAAAAGATATTGCGCCATGTGCCTTGCAGCACTCAGGCCTTTATCTTGACCCAACATTGAAATAGGATGAATAGACTCGCCCTGCACTGGTGCTTCCATGTGGTCTTGGTAGTTTTCTCCAACACCCGGCACGTGTGCCACTACATCAATGCCATGGACTTTAAGTTCAGTTGAGTTACCGATGCCAGAAAGTTGCAAAAGTTTTGGTGTTGCAATGGCACCTGCACATAAAACGATTTCTTTGTGAGCCCTGACCACAACTCCAGTTTCAAGTTCAACCGCATTGGCCTTGGTTCCCTCGAACACAATTCGCGCCACGCGGGTTTCCGTGATCACCTTCAAATTTTTGCGCTTTTCGGCTTCTCGCAAGAATGCAACGGCAGCGCTAAATCGTTTACCGTGATAAGTGGTGGTTTGATAAAAGCCAACACCCTCCTGCACCTTTCCGTTGAAGTCGCGATTGTATGGAAGGCCCGCTTGTTGGGCTGCCGCTACAAAGGCTTCACACAGGGGGTGTCCATAGGCTTTATCGGATACTTTTAAAGGCCCGTTGGTGCCATGATATTCGTCCGACAGACCTTGATTATCTTCGAGTGCCCTGAAAATCGGCAACACTTTTTCATAAGACCAATTACGATTTCCCAATTGTGCCCAAGTGTTATAATCATCCGAAGTGCCTCGAATATAAATCATCGCATTAACTGAACTGCCACCACCAATCACATGGCCTTGCGGCACCAGATTAGGCCTGTTGTTCATATGTTTTTCGGGTTCACTGGCATAGAGCTGCGCATCTTTGCCACCTTCCAAAACTTTGAAAAACGTTGCCGGAATGTGAATCCAACGGTTGTTGTCACGCCGCCCTGACTCAATTAGCAGCACACGGTTTGCAGGATTCTCCGAGAGCCGCGCTGCAACAACGCACCCTGATGAACCCCCGCCGACAATGATGTAATCATAGTCTTCCATTGCGTTTGCCTCAGCGGATCACAGTTTGAATGGTGGTAAATTCTTTTAAGCCTTCTTCGCCAAATTCGATGCCGAAGCCAGATTGCTTCACACCGCCAAATGGTGCGTTAGGTTGAATGGCACCATGTTTGTTAATCCACACTGTTCCACATTCCAATTGACTGGCAATAGCCTGAGCTTTGACGATGTCTTTGCTCCACACCGAACCACCCAAGCCTGCGGAATTATCGTTCGCCTTGGCAATCGCTTCTTCAATCGTTTTGAATCGGATAATGGGAAGTGCCGGGCCAAATTGCTCTTCGTCTACCAATCTGGAACCATTATCAACGTCGGCCACCAAGGTGATCGGATAGAAATAGCCAGTGCCGCCAGTGGGCTTGCCGCCCAACAAAATCTTGCCACCTTTTTTCTTGGCATCATCAACGAGTGATTTAACTTTCTTGTACTGCATCTCATTTTGCACTGGTCCAAGCGCAGAGTTTGGATCAAGCCCATCTCCCACAGGGATTTTTTTTCCGTATGCTACCAAAGCCTCGCATACGTCATCATAAATATCGTCGTGCACATAGAGCCGTTTCAATGCAGCGCAGGTCTGACCATTGTTGATGAAGGCACCCCAGAATAGACCTTCGGCAATAGCTTTTGGATCAGCATCGGCAAGAACAATGCCAGCATCATTGCCACCGAGTTCAAGCGTCAAGCGCTTCAAAGTCGCTGATGCTCCTTCCATGATTTTACGGCCAGTGGCCGTCGAACCAGTGAAGGTGATCTTTGCCACATCAGGGTGCGTGGTGAGTGTAACTGCCGCTGCATTATCGCAGGTGACGCAGTTAACAACGCCGGGTGGCAGAACTTCATTCATCAGTTCAACCAAGCGCAGCGTGCTCAATGGCGTGTAGGGTGAAGGCTTGATTATGACGGTGTTACCAGCGCGAATCGCTGGGATAATATGCCAACACGCGATCATTACTGGCCAATTCCAAGGTGTAACCGACACAACGACACCAATAGCTTTTCTATGAAGTTCAACCCGGCCTTCTGGCGAGTCTTGCAAAACTTCAACCGGAAAATTCAATCCGGCGGTATGCCGTGTCCACGCGAGCGCGCCACCCAACTCAAAACGCGATCCAAGGCCGCCCATTGGCTTACCTTGTTCAAGTGTAAGAAGTGTTGCCAACTCTTCAGAATGTACTTCAATCTTTGCTACAATTGCAAAACATGCAGCTGAACGATCGGCATCGGATACATCCTTCCAAGTCGAAAATGCTGTCTTTGCTGCAACGATTGCAGACACAATATCCTTTTTTGTAGCAAGCGGCATTTTGCCGACCATTGTACCAGTCGACGGATTCATAACCGGCTGTGACGACTTTGTGATGACGCGCTTACCGTCAATGATTAATGCAAAGACCGACTTTGAATCTGCCTTCATCTAATTTCTCCCAATTAACACAGAACTACATTGGTTCTGTAATTTTGGAGGAGATTGAAACTATTCAGCCATCAAGTCTTGGACAACAACGAAATAATTATTGGAAAAAAGCGCAGATGTTAATTCTTGTCGCGATTTAAATAATCTCTAGGCGTACAGTGAAAAACCTCACGGAAACTGCGGTTAAAATAGGAAACATCGTTAAATCCAGCAGACATCGCAACGTCCGCAATGTTGAGTTTTCCGCCTTTACTATTATGATGTTGCAATTGTTCTTTGGCCAGATGCAAGCGACGCAAACGGATGAGAGATGTTGGTGTTGTGCCAAATCCGTTGAAATCATCCTGTAGGGTTCGTAGTGAAACACCAACTTTTTCTGCCAACCATCGCGCCGACAAATTTTCATCGGTTAAATGACGATCAATCAAAATTTGTACGATTTCCAAACGCTCACCTGCTGAATCTGTACGTGGCAAGACATCGATCTCTTCTTGGGTAGCAAAGGCCTGTCTGGTGGCATCAAATAAAAGCTGTTGCAGATGTGGCGCACGTCTATCTTGAGAATCAACCTCTACTAATTTTGCTACGAGCGAGCCCAACATTACCGACATTGGGTCTTGCGCTGCGAGCTTGCGCGCGACTTCAAGGCTTTGGGTCGTCTTTGTAAAAAGTATTTGGCGCGGAAGATGGACGGAAATATGATTGGAATAGTTGCCGCCAAAATAGAAGACCGAAGGGCGCGTGGAGTCCACGAGTGCACAATCACCCGGTCCAATAATATCACGACGCTCCTTTTGCTCGATGCCACAGGTCCCCTCGAGCTGGATGAGTAAAAATAGATTTTCACCAAAATCACGTCTGATGTCTTGTGCTTCGCGTCGCACTTCACCCAAATTATTTGCAATATGTGCAACATCCATCCCACCCGCTGCGAGCACGCCAACATAGCCTGTGACTTCGGATTGCTGCTCATGGCGCTGCGGATTGTAACGCCCACATATAGATTGAACGCGACTTGACCAATCATCAAAATGAAGCGCTTGCCGATGCGGAGCGGCATGTTTTGATAGCAGTGCAGTATCCAATTCGTTTCCCTCCCATCGAGAAATATGTGGTGCTAGCCAATCAGACGAGGATTTCTTATGCTACCTCATTACTTCTCAAAACCATGGCCCAGTTTTAAAGTTTTGCCAAGCCAGGACTTTTTAGGTGACGAAACACGACACAACACCGAAGGCAAAGTGCTATTCATCTAAAGGTTAACATCACTCACCGTATGGAATCCAAATATTTTTGATTTGGGTGGCGTGGCGCAAATATTCTTCGCCTTGAGCTTGGCCATCATTGTACCAATCAATCTGCTTGCCGTTGTTGGTCCAGGTGCTTTTGAGATTTCCAGCTGAAGCTTTTTCAATCACTGAACATCCAGCTGCACTGCCATGATACCAAAGCGATGCAACCTCATCGTGATCGGCCAAGGTTTTGGCGAGTTCTTCGCGATCACCCGTTACGATATTAATGACCCCGTCAGGCAGATCAGAGGTTTCCAGCACTTGATAAAAATCGGTGACAGCCAGTGGGTGCAGCGCGGCTGGCACCACCACCACACTGTTGCCCATAGCAATCGCAGGCATGGTGAGGGAGATGAAACCTAATAATGGTGCTTCATCGGGGCACAACATTCCCATCACGCCAAAAGGTTCGTTCATGGCGAGTGTTACATTGCGCTTATGCGTTGCGTGAACGCGGCCATCATATTTATCCGCCTGTGCCGCATAGTAGAATATACGGCGAATGGAGAGTTCAACCTCTTCGGCGGCGGCCTTGGGCTTTTGTCCCATGGATTGTAAACGTTTGGCAAACTCGTCGGCCCGTGCCGATAGATTTTCAGCGATGTAATAGAGCACTTGGGCGCGGTTGTGGGCCGTAGCGTTGCCCCAACCAATTGCTTTAGCAGCCGCTTCAACGGCATTGCGAATGTCCTTGCGATTGCCAAGACCTGCTTGGCCTATGCTGGAGCCCTTGGCATTCAGAATTGAATATGAATAACCAGAGTCGGGGCGGGTTTGTTTGCCTCCGATAAATAGTTTTGCGGTGCGATCAATGCTTCCGTGTTCGTTTTTTGCTGACGGTAGTGTTGAAAGTTTTACTTTGATAGCGGGATATTGGGGCAGCGATTTAAACCAATCCACAGTCAAGTATTCAAACATGCCTTCGCGTCCCCCTTCGCGGCCAAAACCACTCTCTTTGTAGCCACCGAAGCCTGCGGCAGCGTCAAACAAATTAGTAGAATTCACCCAAACGACGCCTGCCTTCATGCGCGCGGCGGTATCAAGAGCAAGGTTGATATTCTCAGACCAGATGGTTGCCGCGAGGCCGTAGCGCGTGTGATTGGCTAATTGTACGGCTTCTTCAGGAGTGCGAAATGTCATAGCGACTGCAACAGGGCCGAATATTTCTTCTTGCACCACGGTTGAAGCCGGTTCCACATCGATAAACAACGAGGGCGAAAAGAAATTTCCCTGTGTTGGAAGTGCGCACGAAGATTGCAACAAAGTGCCACCTTCATCTTGGCCTTTTTTCACCAGCTCTCGAATGCGTTTTAACTGCACATGGGCAACGATAGCGCCCACGTCAATCGATTTATCAAGGGGATCACCGACGCGCAAAGTGTCCATCCGGCGCTTTAGTTTGGCAATAAATTTTGCAGCCGCCCCTTCTTGAATGAGTAGGCGTGAACCAGCGCAACACACTTGGCCTTGATTGAACCAAATAGCGTCAACCACACCTTCAACGGCTGCATCCAAATCTGCGTCTTCGTAAACGATGAAAGGAGATTTTCCACCAAGTTCCAGCGATAGTTTCTTGCCCGATCCTGCGGTTGCTTGCCGAATGATGCGGCCCACATCGGTCGATCCCGTAAATGCGATTTTATCAACATCGGGATGACCCACGAGATGAGCTCCAGTTGTGCCATCGCCACAAACAATATTCATCACACCGTCTGGCAGCCCTGCCTCGCGGCAACCATCTGGTCTGAGAAT